>CAZLOC010000379.1:0-3864 GCA_964560935.1 uncultured Anaerolineaceae bacterium
GAAAGATTCAATATGATGTTCAAGTTGATGAACTGGAAAATTACAGCCCACTAATCGAAGCTCCATTGAGTATCACTAGCAACTGGATTCTTTGGGGTGCCATCCCAAGTGTGCTCTGCTTTGGAGCATCTTTCATCGTTCTGATCGCGGGCGTCTTCACGAAGAACAAAAAAATCAGCACGCTGGGAATCGTTCTCATCGCCGTAGTGATTTGTGTTGTCATGATTGCCGCCGCCTTCTATGCCGGGTCCCAATTACTGGCTCCCGAGCCTGCCAACTCCCTCGATAACGCCCCGATGCTTCCGCCTCCCCAACAGGAAATCCCGTTTCCGGATGCCCAGCCTACCGTATTCGTCCCTGCCGACATCCCGCCAACCCTCGCGCCTGTGGTTCCTACAATCGTTCCGACAGAAGAGCCGCACTCGCAGGAAGCATATCCCGAGCCAACCGTCTATAACTTCGCCACCTGCCCGTCGCCCTGCCTGGGAGATCTCTCCAACAGGCAATCCACCTTCCCTGAAAAAACCGAGCGCCTGTACTTACGTTTCAATTACGATTGGATCCCTCCCGGCTCCGATTACGTCCGTCTCTGGAAGAACGGCGGGCAGGAGTGGGTCCGCTACCAGTGCAAATGGGACGGTCCCGAGAGTGGCGTGTTCGAGACCGACTTGCGCGAACCAGCCGGATTCCGTTCTGGCGAATGGACAATGGAGATCTACGTCAACGGGCAACTGGTCGCCCAGAACTCTTTCATCGTGCAGGGCAACTACACCTATTGGGATCCCGCCGGTACGATCAACCGATGCAAATAACCAGGAGGCGCCTCAATGCAACAGAATATTCGCTCTAAAACTATAAAACGGTTGGCAATTGCGTTCCTGCTACCCATCACACTCTTTCTGATGACATCCTGCGGTCCTGGAGACGAAACCAGCCCGACCATTTCAGCAGTTCCCTCGCTGGAGATGGAAACCGCGCCTCCCACGGAACCCCAGCCTGCTCCCGTTGAAACACAGGTACCCGCAGTTGAGAGCGGTCTCTCGGCAACCGGCCCCTGGATTTTACTCTCCACCGAAAGCGGCCTGTGGGCTATGAACGAAGATGGCTCAGGCTTGACCCAATTGACCCGGGAACCGGTCATTGCCCCGCAAGATTTGAAGAGCGCTGTTTCACCGGAAAACCCTTATGTGGCCTTCATCACTGACAACGATCCGCTCACGTTACAGGGATTGACTCTCAACCTGCTCACCCTGCCTGAAGGCGCCGTTGAGGTCATCACGCCGCTTACATCGCCGGGAACTGAATCCCAGTCCAACCTGGAAATCTGTGATCCCATCTATGAAGCGGCGCGGGCAATCACCATCGGTAACAGCCTCGCCTGGTCACCGGACGGCGCACAACTGGCTTTCATCGGCTCCATGCAAGGCGACAGCGCCGATGTGTACGTCTATTCGCTGGCAGGGAAAAGTGTTACCCGCCTGAGCGCTGAGCCTGGTCAAGCCTATGACCTGCATTGGGCGCCCGGCGGGCAGAACCTGGTCTTCTTCAGCGCCTCCTGTTTTGGGACCGGCGCCGGCTTCGATATGGAGGCGGCCTGGGCAGCCCGTCCGGGAGATGGCAGGGTCATTGAACTGTATCAACCCGACCCTGAAAGCTGGGGCGAGGCTTTCATCGGCTGGCAGTACAATGAACCGGAGGCTTTTTTCGTCGCCACTGCAAGCGGCTGCCCATACAAAGATTTGCGCCTGGTTGACATCGAGACGCAGGAAATACAACCAATCTATCAGGGTTGTTTCAATGATGTAACGACTGGTCCGACCCACCTGCTTGGTGTCCTGGCCAGCAGCGATTTTTCCGAGCAACCTGGCCTCTACATTTATCAGGAACCGCACAGAGAGATTCCCCTGGTCTACGTCCCGGAACCCAATGGACGGCAGGTCCGGCTTGGTGATACTTACTTCCTTTATTCCGTTTTCACAGATCAGGGAGTGGAAATCCATTCCGTGGATTTTTATGGAAAACCCGGCGAATACCAGGGAAAAGGTGATTTTCCCGTTTTTTCGCAGGGAGGAGATATATGGGCATGGAACGATAGCGGAAATTTCTATCTGAGCGGCAAAGAGATGAACGCGCCCATCACCTTGAACATAAGCACCGCATTATATCCTTTCTGGAATGAAAGCGGCAATCAAATGGATGGATTTCAAAAAAGACTGTTTTTCTTTATCGAAGGGGATGCTCCTGGTCTCTACATGGCAGTTGACCCTGAATATCAGCCGGTCCTGCTATCCGACAAGTTAAAACCGCTATCAACACCGGTGATGGTTTGGCCTTAGTTCGGGAATGGCAGTTGGTTAGCCCTTTTGAAGATAAATGTTGTGCCGCGCTTTTGTAAAGGCGCGGCACTTTTCGGTTTGTTATTTTAGAGGAAAGACAATCTGGGTCTGCAACTTCTCCTGCGGCGTTTCATCGGGGTCATTCAGGTAGAACTCGTACGCGACGCCGGTGGGTTCATAACCCTGCTCTTGCACGAATTGCGCCAGGGCGTCATAGGCCGGGGCAATCTCACCATAAGGACCTGTGTGCAGCGCGTAGCCCAGCTTCCCGCCTGGTACCTGGCTGGCCTGGATGTCATCCTTTCCGGCAAGCACCTTCCCCACCAGAAAACCGATCTCCACGTCCAAATCCTGCATGTCCATGTTGTAGTAAGCCGCAAAGGGCGCTCCGGCTGGCCCTTGCCCCAACTCAGCCAGGTATCCGGCAATCTTGCCGTATGATTCGCCCAGTAACTGCGGCAATCCGTCCACGGGTGTGCGTGCACGAATTGACAAGGTAGGTTGGGGGTCCTGTTCCTTGATCTCACATTGGAAGTCCATTATATCCTCCTCAAAAATAGAATATTTGTTCTATTATAAATGCGATTCGTTCCGATGACAAGGCTTTTGGGAAATTAAAAAAAATCCCCGCAACTTTGTTCGCCACAGGGATTATCGTGAAATGAGTTAACCTATGGAAGATTACGCCCAACCCTACTATGCGGACTGTATCACTGATTCGGGAACTCTCCTGAACAATCGATAGGTGATTTCTTTTCCCAAGGGGTAATACGGCAGCAAATCCGCGCGGTAGCCTTTCCCGGCATAGGCCTGCATTAATTGGACAGCGCGCCGCAGCACGCCCCGGTCCCAACCCAACGGCAGATTAACCAACTCCTCGATCGCGGGATGCGGGTAATGGCCTTGCAACCTGTAATAGACATTCCATTCCAGTTGCCAGGCATCCAATTCCCCATACACAGATAGCGCAGTGAAAAATCCCTGCTGCAAGTGACGGACCTCGTGAATAACCAGTGTGAATACTCGCGTGTCGGTAAGCGATTTCTCATAAGAAAAATGATGGGAATTCAGGTTGATATTTCCAGTAATTCTCCACCAAGCGCCGATGCTCGCCCTGGTACGCTTGAATGCAATTTTGGTGCGGTGCGCCCGTAAGTATGCAACAGCGGCACTTCCTTCATCCCCATATTTCTCAAGGTTCTCAAGTAATAAATTTAACCAAGTCGAATGTTCCATGTGTACATCAAATTATACTTATAAATTGGCACATCGCCCTTATAACACACGCGCAAAGAAAAGCTGGAAACTTTTTCGATAGTCCCTGATAGCACAATCAGGTAGAATCTTATAAACTAAGACCACATTGAGGCAATATGCGACAAATCGCCATTTTAGGCATCGGACAAACAAAAGTAGACGAACATTGGGATAAATCCCTGAAGGAACTGGGCGGCGAGGCCTGTTTTGCCGCCATGCAAGATGCGGGCATGAACAAAGTCGACGCGCTTTTTGTCGGCAACATGCTCTC
>CAZLOC010000380.1:0-3861 GCA_964560935.1 uncultured Anaerolineaceae bacterium
TTACGCGCTCGGCATGCTGGTCGCGCGCATCCTGGATGGCGTGGTGGACATCCCGATCGCCACCTGGACCGATAACATGCGCAGCCGTTGGGGGCGGCGACGGCCGATGATGTTGATCGGTTTCATCCCGGCCATGATCTGCTTTGCCCTGCTGTGGTTCCCGCCCGTCACCGGCCAGAGCCTGGGAGCCGACGGCCACTGGGGCAACGCGATCTATGTGGCGGTCGTCAGTTCGCTGTATTTCTTCTTCTACACCTTCATCACCGTCCCTTACCTGGCAGCGTTATCCGAGATCGTCACGGATGAAAACTCGCGCGTCCGCGTGGCAAGCTGGCAGACCTTCTTCAACACCGGCGGCTATGTGCTGGCCTTCGTGGTAGCGCCCATGCTCTTCGACCGCTTCGGGGTGCGCAGTACGGCGCTGTTGTTGTTACCCAGTTTCATCACCTTTATTGGGCCGCTGCTGGTGATCAAGGAAGAGCCCAGCGGGTCCGGCGAGCAGGCAGCAGTCGAGAGCGAAGCGAGAGTCCCCCTGTGGGACAGCCTGAAGATGACCCTGTCCAACAAAACCTTCATGATCTATATGTCTTCCGTGGCAACCTTCTTCTTCGGACTGCAGTTCTTCCTGGGCGGGATCGCCTTCATGGCCGCGGACATGATGGGCATTTCGGATTCGCAACTGGGATTGATGAACGCGGCCGCCTTTGCCCCCGTGCCCATTATGCTGATCTTCTTCAACATCATCACGCGCAAGAAGGGCGCCAAGTACGCCTTCCGGGCCGCCTTGCTGGTCTTCGCCGCCGCCATGCTGCTCTTCCCGCTGGGCTGGACTAAGCTCAACCTGCCCGTACCGCCGATGGTCGTCGGCATCATCGCCAGCCTGATCGGCAGCTTCTCGATCGGCGCCTTCTTCACCATCCCGTACGCCTTCCCGGCCCAGATCGCAGCAGTGGACGCCAAAGAAACGGGCAAGGACCGCGCCGGGATGTTCTTCGCCGTGCAGGGACTGATCAACCAGTTCGTCGGCTCGCTGGCCGGTTCGATACTGGCGCTGCTGCTCACCTGGCAGTACGGCCCGGTCGTGATCGGCCCGGTCGTGGCGTTGACCATGGTGCTGGCCTTCTTCTTCTTTGCGCCCTACCCGCTGGGAAAACCATCTGCTTAAGGACCGGTACACGGACAACACGGGATATGACGGATTCTTTCCGTGACCCACGGAAAACGTTCCGTCTCGCTCCGTGGAATCCGTGTACCCCGCACGTTCGATGCGACGAAGCAATCCCCGCTTAGATAGTGAAGATTACTCGACAAAATCAGTATATCGAACGGGAGATTGCCACGTCGGCCTACGGCCTCCTCGCAATGACATAAAATTCGCGATTTACAAAAAATGACACCCACCCCGACCTCCCGCGAACGGCTGCTGGCTGCGCTGGATTGCCAGCAACCCGACCATACCCCCTGCGCGTTCATGATGTACAAAGGCCTGAAGAACCAGTGCGCCGATTACCGCCAGTTCCTCGAAGCGCAGATGAATTTAGGCCTGGATACGGTCGTCGAGCTGCCGCCGCGCCCGCCGGTCGTGGTCAATGACCATTACAACCTGCACGGCCTGCCGGTGAGCTACGACCCGCGCGTGCGCATCCGTGAATGGGCGGAGACGAATGATACAGGCGGTACCTGGCTGGTTAAGGAATACGAAACGCCGGACGGCACACTGCGGGTAAAGGTACCTAAAACACGGGATTGGCCCTGGGGCGAGCACGTCCCTTTCCTGGATGACCACATCGTCCCGCGCGCCCGCAAGTATTTGATCGCGCAGGAGGGAGACCTGAGGGCGCTGCGCCACCTGCTGGTCCCACCCACGCCGCTCGAAATCGAAGAATACCAACGGGACAGCCAGCCCTACCTGGACTTTGCCCGCCAGCACGGGCTGCTAGTCGCGGGCGGTTGGGGCGTGGGCGCGGACATGGTCGGCTGGTTGTGCGGGTTGCAGAACCTGATCTTCATGACCTACCGCCAGCCGGACTTCCTGCGCGACCTGCTGGAGGTCATCGCCGACTGGAACCTGAGCCGCATGCGCGCCGCCTTCAGCCTGCCCCTGGACCTGTACATCAAGCGCGCCTGGTACGAGAACTGCGACTTCTGGACGCCCAAAAACTGGCAGGCCTTCCTCCAGCCCAGCCTGCGCCAGGAGGTGGAACTGGCTCACGGGGCTGGGGCGAAATTCGGCTACCTGATCACCTCCCAGGCCATGCCCTTGATCGACCTGATCATCGAAACTGGCGTGGACGTGTTGATCGGGGTAGACCCGCGCGAATACGACCTGGAGGCGCTGGCAGCCAAAGCCAAAGGGCGCTTATGCCTGTGGGGCGGCATCAACGGCCATTTGACGGTCGAACGGGGCACCCCCGGGCAGGTGGCGCAGGAAGTGGCCGACGCCATGCAGCGCCTGGCTCCCCTGGGAGGCTTCATCCTCTCGCCGGTGGACAACCTGCGCGAGTATTCGCCCGAGATCGAGGGGAATGTGAAGGCCTTGGTCGAGAGCTGGGAAAAGCTGAGATAGGCTTCCCGGATACGACAAGAAGTTGAAAAAAGTCTGTTTACGTGGGGTTTTGCTGTATACTTATATCAAGCAAACAGTCGTATTGGCCAGTTGTGGGTATGGGTACTTTTATGCCAAAGAAAATTCAACGTAAACCAATGAGGTGTCTACCTGTGAAAACAGAGGCCTCACAGGAAAAAACGAAGGTTTTTAGTTTTCAAGAAGCGATAACTATCTTTGGGGGGATAACAGGCTTAGTTGTTGCCATTTTATGGCAAGCGGGGAGATTCTATGTTAACGGATACTTTAGCGCCATGAACATACCCATATTTCAAATTAATTTCTCAGTTTGGGAATATGCGGAAGTTTCCTGGTTCAGGTTATTCGTTTATTTCATCAGTAAACTCTCACTCCCTCTGCTAGTGATAAGTTCAGGAGGGGCAGTTTCTATCCTAGTGGCGCTCATTCTACAAAGGGTCTTTCCAAGATTGAAAATTGAAAAGGGCATCCAAAAAATTCGGGGGTTGTTCGAAGAGATATGGAGACAATCTAAAGCTGTATTCGGTATCTCATTTATCATTCTTCTGGTTTATTTCCTTACTTTGTCTTTTCAAGATTTGCAAAGGTCGGGAGAAAAAGCAGGAAAACAAGTTGTGTTATATCAAAGTCATTCTGTTGAAGTTTATTCACCTGAAGAATTATCTTTAGGTTCGGCCTCAGTGGTGCCGGATACGACGCCTTTGCTATTCCATTATAATGGATTGAAACTTCTAACCTATAACAACGGAAAGTATTATTTGTTCAGGGAGGTCAATTCAGAAACATGCAAGCCTGAGCAAGTGTTTATTGTTGAGAATTCGGAAAATATCCATATCGTGCTGGGCGAAATCACGCCAGTCGATGGACCATGCTCTACAGCGTCAACAGAAACAAATCCTCCAGTATTAACACCTTAATTGCCAAAGAATTCTATTATCATGTCCATCCAACTCGTCTAGAAATACTACGTTGAATTTGAGCACAAAATTGGACTTGACCAACCCCGTCATCCAGCTTTGCATAGAAGGGACCCGCGCTGAATTCGAGCATCGAATCGAAGATGCCCGCGCGCTCTATCAAAAGGCCTGGGAAGCGCGCTCCAACGATTACGATGCCTGCATCGCCGCCCATTACGTTTCCCGTTTTCAGGAATGCCCTGAAGACTCCCTGCACTGGAATCAAATTGCTCTGAACCACGCAGACGAGGTCCTTGACGAAAGGGGCAAAGAGTTTTACCCATCGCTTTACTTGAATTTGGGACAGGCGCACGAAACACT
>CAZLOC010000381.1:0-3857 GCA_964560935.1 uncultured Anaerolineaceae bacterium
AGCGGCGCGAGAGGGGGCAAGGGTCACGGGAAGCCAGGGGCGCGCCTGTAGGCCGTCGGTTCTTACGACGACATCATCTCACTCGAACAAATCGAAACCCTCGACCCCATCCGCGCCCGGCTGGACGGGTCCGTGCTGGAGGCGTATGGCTGGCCGCATCAATTGAGCGATGAAGGGATTTTGGAGCGATTGTTGGCGCTGAATTTGGAGAGGGCGAGGAAGGGTTGAATTTAAGGGAAAAATACCTGTTGATTTTGGGGTGGGAAAATTGTGCCCAGAATACTTATCCCGTTTTCAAAATCTCGCCTGTCTTTGCTAGAACGTCAAATGCGCTTTCGGCGATTTCGACGGTAGCAGGTCCAAGTCCGCAGGCAGGTGCGATTAAGCTACGGGATGCAAACTCGTCCGGGCGGATGGTGATGCCGCGGTTCGCCGCTTTCTCGCAGATCAGCCTGATCCCATCTCGCAGCTTTTTCGCAAGCGAACCGGGAGTCTCGTGGAAGATGTGCTCGTTATTTGGGACGAGTCCCCAGCAGACCGCGCCGCCGCGATCCAGGAACTCGCGTAATTCGACCGGATACAAAGCCAGGCTCTCGATGAAGTTGTAGGCATCCAGGTTCAGGATATCCACTTGCGTATTTAGCAGCACGCCCCAGTCGGTGTTGCCGCAGCAGTGCGTGCCTGTCATGGCTCCGGCGGCATGTAGCGCTGCGTAGACCTCGTCCAGCCAGGCAATGACCTGCTCCGCCCCCAGGCTGACGTACGCCGAGCCGAAGGAGGCCATGTAAGGCTCGTCCACAAACAGGATAACCTGCTCGCTGACAGCACCCAATTGCCTGGCTTGCCAGCGCGCGTTGAAGGTCATGTGCTTGACCAGCACATCCACGTAGACTTCATTGTACAGGCAGGCACGCCCGTCCTGGTCTGTGACGGTCAGTCCGAAGCTGATGGGGCCCATGACTTGACCTTTGGCATATTGTGTCGGTTTGCGTTTGAGCGATTCGAGCAAAACGTAAAAGCCTTGCGCATAATCGGGATGCAGGGCAAAGGCATCCACGTTTTCGTCGATGACAGCCTGGTAGAAAGCTTCGAGCGCCGAATCAAAATCTTCAGCGCTGGTGTCGATAAAAGCTTTCTCCCTGGCTTCATCCACAACCGCACCGGGGAGTGTGGGTGCGTATTGGGTATAGATGTTCTCGCGAAAGTCGCGACGTATCAGTTGCAGCCAGCAGGGAATATCCAGCGTGGACAGCAGGTGCGCGTTCAGCTCGTGCGGGTCGGTGTGCGGGACAGAGCCGACATGGGTGGTAAGAAAGTTGAAATCAGGCACTTGATCTCCTTTCGAGACATTATACAAAATATTTCGACGGTACAATACTCTTATCCGACTTTATCCCCCTGAAGTGTGGCTTCTCCGAAATTTGGAAAACTGTTTACAATTGAATAGTTGCATATGAATAATGGTTTCAAGTCCAAAGCGACAGGAGCATGGCGGTGACTCAAACTTTTCATCGCGATCGTTTCACCTGGCTGGCTTACATTTTGTTGGCTTTCTATGGTTATTTCCTCAATATCCTGGGCCCCATTACCCCCTTCCTGAAAGAGGAACTCAAGTTATCGTATACAATCAGCAGCCTGCACTTCACAGCGTTTGCAGTCGGCATCTTGCTGACTGGCTTGGGCGGCCAGGTTCTGGTACAGCGCGTTGGCCGCTGGCATTCCCTCTGGATCGGAGCCTTTGGGATCAGTATCAGCGCCTTGATATTGCTGGCCGGTCGATCGCCAGTGATCACCATCGGGGCTTCATTCTGCATGGGGCTGGTTGGCTCGCTCATCCTGGTGATCGTCCCTTCTTTCCTATCTGACCAGCACAGAGAACAGCGCGCGGCGGCTTTATCGGAAGCGAACGTGATCGCTTCGCTGGTAAGCACGGCTGCGCCGCTGATGGTAGGTTGGTCAGCCCATTTGCCCGGCGGCTGGCGGCTGGCCTTAGGGATTGCCGCCTTTACCCCCATTTTGATGCGCCTGGGGTTCGGTAGAGCCATTCCCTTGCAGTCAACTTCCAGTCAGGAATCTTCCACCTCTGCCAGGCAGCCTTTGCCTACCTTATATTGGGTATATTGGGTTGCAATTGTCTTGGCCGTATCCGTGGAGTTTTGCATGATCTTCTGGAGCGCTGACTATCTGGAGAACAGCCTGGGCATGCTGAAAGTTGGCGCAGCCCAAGCCGTCAGTCTTTTTCTGGCAGCCATGATCGTTGGGCGACTGGTCGGAAGTCGACTCGTGTACCGTTTTTCGACATACAGGGTGATCAGCGCCTCTATCCTGGTGGCAGGCGCCGGCTTTCTGGTGTTCTGGATGACAAATAATGCCGTACTCGGATTGGTGGGATTGTTTGTCACAGGCCTGGGCGTTGCCAGCCTCTACCCTCTGATCCTCTCACTGGCCATCGGTACGGCCAACAATAATACCGTTCAGGCCAGCGTTCGCGCTACCCTGGCTTCGGGTACAGCTATTTTGGCTTTGCCGCTAGTGCTTGGGCGTTTGGCCGACATGGTTGGAATTTGGCAGGCTTATGGCGTCGTTGCAATTCTGTTGATCAGTGTTTTCCTGATCATCCTGGTGACAGGAAGAAATGTTCCAGCCGGCCAGCCTGCGTAAAATATGAAAACACAACCATCTTATTCTTTTCGATCTTGCCTTGCCAAAATCGGCGACAAATGGCCCAATCAGTGGGCTGGCTCGGCAGTATCATTATAGCTAACCTTTGCTGTACCTGACACGCTTTGCGGCTCGGCGCAGGTGAGAATGAATTCGTGTAAATTCAGCCCCCCTTCTATGGAATAATTTTCTGGTTCTACATCCCCATTTTTAGAGAAAAACGAGCGGGTTAAGATAAAATCAATTTATGCAGCTTGCGGAATTCATCCCGGTTAGCAAAATAAAAATCTGCGTTCCTCCCAGACGCCGTGAGTTGATCAGCAGAACCCGCTTGATCGAATCCATTTACGAGCAACTGGAAAAACAGCTCTTGTTGATTGTAGCTCCTGCCGGGTACGGGAAAACCTCGTTATTGGTGGATTTGGCTCATGACAGTGAACTCCCGGTTTGCTGGTTATCCCTGGACGCTCTGGATCAGGAACCGCAGCGATTCCTGGCATACTTGATCGCTGCGATTGCGGAAAAATTCCCGGACTTTGGCCGCGATTCTGTTAACGCCTTGAAGAGCATGACCTCTTTCGAGCAGGACGGGGAACGCGTGTTGGTCACGTTCACAAATGACATCGCTGTACATATAGACGAACACTTCATCCTGGTTTTGGACGATTACCATCTCGTCGGGGATGCGTTGATCGTTCGCCAATTGATCAATCGATTTCTACAACTAGCTGGCGAGAATGTCCATTTGATTTTGGCTGCCCGGCACCTGCCCGATTTTCCCGATATGCCCTTGCTGACGGTCCGCAATCAAATTGGCGGTTTGAGTTTTGAAGATCTGGTCTTCCACCCTGAGGAGATCCAACAGCTATTTTCGCAAAATAAGGATATATCGCTTTCTTCACAAGATGCTACGGCGATTGTGGAAGAAACGGAAGGCTGGATTGCAGCCATCAACCTGACAGGCGGAAAACCGGGTAGCGTGCCGCAAATGCACCCGTTGCGCTCTACGCGCGAGCTATTCGATTTTTTCTCGCGAGAAGTGCTGGCTCGACAGAGAGATCAGGTACGACGTTTTTTGTTGATGACTTCCTTGTTCGACGCATTTGATATTGCCTTATGTGAGGAAGTGCTCGACCCATTGGTAGAGGGGGAGAAGGTCAAATGGTCGTCTTTGTTTAGCGAGGTCCAGGCCGGGA
>CAZLOC010000382.1:0-3829 GCA_964560935.1 uncultured Anaerolineaceae bacterium
AGGTTTGCCACGCCATGTCCGGAAGTGCAATCGAGATATTCGTTGCCATCCGCATCGAAGAGACTTGCGCCCTGTCCACGGACAATGACAAGTTGTTGTTTGGCATATGTGCCCGCTGAATATTTATTCTCGATTTCAATGATATTTTGCATAAAAGCCTCTCAACTGCCGAGATAGCCAGAAATCACAGTGTCGTAATGCATCGTAGCCTGGAACCCTTTGACAGCCAGGGATTTGCGCATCTCAAAGGGAACATTCCCGTTTTGAAGGGTTTCCAGCACAGAAGGGTAATCAGCCGGGTCGCAAACAAGCGTGACGCGCTCGTGGTTCTTGGCCGCGGCACGGATGAGGGTAACGCCGCCAATGTCAATGTTCTCGATGACTTCAGCGTAGGTAACGTCCGGTTTGGAAATAGTGGCTTCGAACGGATACAGGTTGACGGCGACCAGGTCGATGTAGTCCCAGCCGAGGTCCAAGAGTTGCTGGTGGTCTTCTTCGGTGGGACGGGCCAGCAAGCCACCGTGGATGGCGGGGTGCAGGGTCTTGACACGCCCGCCCAGGATTTCGGGTGATTGAGTGTAGTCAGCCACTTCGGTAACGGGCAGATCGTTTTCGAGCAGCAACTTGGCGGTGCCACCCGAAGCAAGCAGTGCCCAATCGAGGGAGACAAGACCTCTGGCAAATTCGACGATCCCGGTTTTGTCGTAGACGGAGAGAATGGCAGAGGGCATTATATTTCCTTTTTAGTGATGGAAGAGACGGACGCCGCTGAAGACCATGGTCATGCAATGTTCGTCGGCAGCCTGGATGACATCTTTGTCGCGTGCCGAGCCGCCCGGCTCGAGGATATATTTCGCGCCGCTGGCGGCAGCACGGTCGATGCTGTCACGGAAGGGGAAGAAGGCGTCGGAGCCGAGGGTAACGGAATTCAGCCCGGAGAGCCACTCACGCCTCTCGTCCGGGAGCAGTCGCTCGGGAGTCTGAACGAAGACATTCTCCCAGTTGGCCTTCTCGTTGGGCGTCACATCGTCGCGCAGGAACTGGTCAATGACATTGTCACGGTCAGGGCGTTTGAGGCCGGGTTTGAAGGGCAAGTCTAACACAGCGGGGTGCTGACGGAGGTACCACAAGTCCGCTTTCAGGCCGGCGAGACGTACGCAATGGATACGCGACTGCTGCCCCGCGCCGATACCGATGGCCTGCCCGTCGGCTACGAAACACACGGAGTTGGATTGGGTGTACTTGAGGGTGATCCAGGCCAGGGTGAGATCGCGCAGGGCGGCAGGAGGCAGGTCCTTTTTGGCGGTGACAATGTTGGCGAAATCATCGGGGGTGACAGGACGGTCATGGCGGCGCTGCTCGAACGTGACGCCGAACACTTCGCGCTTTTCGGTGGCGGGCGGCTCGAAATTCGGGTCGATCTGGACGGCCGCGTATTTACCTTGCTTCTTATTTTTGAGTATCTCGAGCGCAGCGGGCTCATAGGCCGGGGCAATGACTCCGTCCGAAACTTCGCGGGCGATCAGTTGCGCGGTAGGAACGTCAACGGTCTCGGACAGGGCGACGAAATCGCCAAACGAACTCAGCCGGTCAGCGCCGCGCGCGCGGGCGTAGGCGGTAGCCAGCGGCGAGAGTTCAAGCTCGTCCACAAAATAGGCTTTTTTGAGAACATCGGACAATGGCTTAGCAACGGCAGCACCGGCAGGGCTGACGTGCTTAAACGACGCGGCGGCGGGCTGATCCAGCGCGGCCTTGAGTTCGCGGACAAGCTGCCAGGAGTTCAATGCATCAAGCAGGTTGATATAACCAAGCGAGCCGTTCAAGACCTTGAAGGGCAACTCCGCGCCAGATTGCATGGTGACACGCGCAGCCATTTGATGGGGGTTGGTTCCGTAACGGAGAATGTAGGATGATTTCATGATGAGGTTCCTTTCCAGGCAGATTGTATCGCAGACACCTAAGCAATGATTGTTCCGTTCCCTGCAAGGGCGCTTGAAATCGGGCTCGCAATGCGACCATCGGCAATGATAATTTTGCCGACTCCACCCTTGAGCGCTTCCTCCGCCCCCAGCACTTTCTTCTTCATGCGACCCTGCGCCGCTTCGAGCGCCACCAGAAGCTGACTCTGCGGCAGTTGCCGAATAAGCGTTGACTCGTCGGGAAAGTTTTTCATTAACCCCGGCACGGCAGTCAGCAGAACCAGTGTTTCCGCCTTCAACGCGGATGCGACCATCGCCGCGGCGCGATCAGCATCCACATTTAGCGCTTCACCTTTATCGCTGACCGCCACCGGCGCGATGACCGGCAAGTAGCCCGCCCCAAGCAACATCTCCAGCAAAGCGGTATTGACCCGCTCGATCTTGCCGGTGTAATCGTCGCGGATGATCTTGCGCTTGCCGTTTTCCACAGATTGAATGGCATCCTTGCGCGTGGCAACCATCAACCGGCCGTCCATGCCGCTCAGGCCAAAGGCGTTGATGCCCAATCCATGTAATTGTTCCGTCAACAGCGAGTTGACCTTGCCATTGACCGCCATCAGGAACACTTCCAGCGTTTTGCGGTCGGTGTAGCGGGACGTGTATCCCGACGGCGAGGTGATGAATTTCGGCGGCGCGCCCAGCGCTTCGCCGAGCGAATTCGCTTCTGCCGAGCCGCCATGCACAAAGACCAGTTTCTGTCCCTGCGCCAGCAACTCGGCTGCATCGGCGCAAATGGCGGAAAAGTCCACACCTTCGGTGCCGCCGAGTTTGACTACGATGATTGGTTGGGTCATAAGTTCTCCAATGCTTCTCTCTCTCCCTGGTGGGGGGAGGGCAGGGGTGAGGGGCAATCTAAATCGGATGCAACCCCATAAACTCCAACCCGGTCGTCTCATCTAGCCCCAGCATCAGGTTCATGCACTGTACCACCGAGCCGGACGCGCCTTTCATCAGATTATCTATCGCGCACATTGAGACCACATGCCCGGTCGACTCGTCCAACTCGAAGCCGATATCGGCATAGTTCGAGCCAGCCAGGATCTTTGGCTCCGGGACACGGTAGATACCGCGCTGTTCCTTGACCACGCGCACGAATGAATTCTCGTTAGCGGCGGCGCGATAAGCCTTCCATAAATCCTTTTTTGCCACACCCGGTTTGACCTGCACATGCGCCGTTGCCAGCACGCCACGCACCAGGTCCACGGCGGTCATCGTCAGCGAGACGTCCCTCACGCCCATCTCCTGGATCACTTCGGCGGTGTGACGATGCCCAAAGGCGGAAAACGTGCGGATAACGGAAGCACGTTCGGCGTGGTGCGATCCGGTATTACCTTCCGCTCCAGATTCGGATGAACCCACTTTGATCTCGATAATGATCGGGGCGGAGAGATCGATCAAATCCGCCTTGACCAGCGGCAGGAGCGCCAGGTTGCTGGCGGTGGCGTTGCAGCCCACCCCGCTAACGTAATTGGCGCTAGCTATCTCGGCCCGGTGCAGTTCGGGCAGGCCGTAGACGAACTTGCTCAGCCACTGCGGGGCGGCGTGCTTTTCGCCGTACCATTTTTCGTAAAAGGCTGCATCCCGCAGACGGAAATCCGCCGCCAGATCGATGATTTTGCCCGCCAGCACGACGTACTGCTCGATATTGTGCTGCGCCTGTCCGTGCGGCTGGGCCAGGAAAAGCACGTCCACCGGCTCGACCTGGGACGGGTCGATGAACTTTAGTAGAGTTTGCTTTCTCAAATTTGGATGCACCTGGTAAACGTACTCGCCCAGGTGCGAGCGCGAGGTGACTTGCCGAACTTCCACCGCCGGATGCGCCAGCAGCAGCCGCAATAGCTCCCCGCCGC
>CAZLOC010000383.1:0-3820 GCA_964560935.1 uncultured Anaerolineaceae bacterium
ATCTGACTCATGATGATGGCTATCCAAAGAAACCGGATCCGGCAGCATTCGAGGCCATTCTGCAAGCCCACGACTTAAAGCGCGAAGAGACAATCGCGGTGGGCGACCGCGACATTGACATTCAGGCTGGGCGCGCTGCTGGAGTGTTCACATGTCTTTTTGGTGATGAAGTTGAAGGGATAACCGCTGATTTTACGGTGCGCAGCTTCGACGAATTGTATCGCCACATCAAGTCAGTGGAATGATCTCAAGTAGCAATGCTGCCCACCGTTTACTATAAACATTAAGCTGGGCTGGTTGTTTTTTGGTGGCGCCTGCCCTGAGGGAAGTCGAAGGGTGGGCCGTGCGATCAGCATGGGGAGAGTGGTTTCGATGGTATAAGGTTTCGGTGAAGGATACATAATTCCCCGGCCTGCATCGGGGAGTGGTTTGTTTTTAAGTGACAAATTACACGTGACTCGTAGAGGGGAATATTGTATAGTATAGACAGCGAATGGTTTGGGCAGTCGAGAGCTTCGTATCTTACATGGTAGATTCGCACAAAACCCGTTTATTTATAACTTGTTCAAGGATTTGTTGACCCAATAGTATACATGTGCTGCCTGTCCTTGTGATGCTGTCAATTTTACGCAAACGCAGTGGTTCGTCGAGTCCTGCTACTACTATTCTCATAATAGCAATTCGAAAGGAATAACGGAGGAAACCATGTTGGAAATCTTATTGCTCGCTGCTCTAACAAAGCAAATCGGAAAGATCGTCGAACAGAAAGGTTACAAGAGTGGAAGCTACAAAGTCCTAACTGTTATTTTGTGGTTTGGGGGAGAAATCCTGGGAGCGATCGTTGGCGTTTTCATGGCCGGAGGGGATGAATCGACACAATGTCTTATCTACCTTGTCGCTTTGGCGGGTGCGGCGGTAGGCGCAGGCATCGCCTATTCCATCGCCAATAATCTGACTACCATCGGTCCCAGCCTCGTCCCAACCACAACAGAACAGTCCTTGATGACTGCCTCGGAAAGGAAGCTGCCTGCTCCCGTATTAGCCCTTTTCTGGCTGGTAGCAAATGTTATAGCCAATGTTAGTTGGGGCGCATTCTTCAATTGGTTCAACCCCACCTACGAGGAGAGCCTTTTCACCTTCGCCAACATTGCGGCCGGGGTCGCCAGTGGGGTGATCGCCGGCTTTCTGCAATGGCTTATCCTGCTCGTTGGAATTCCAAAGGCCAACCGTTGGATCCTTGCCAGTTGGATCCCTGCCACTATGTTTGGCTGGGGAATTAGCGCTGCGCTGTACGCCTTTTTGCCGGGATCGACCGGGATATATTTCCTGGCTTCAGCCTTCACCGGACTGGTGCTCGGCGTGTTACAGTGGCTCATTCTACAAAAGTTTAGCAAAGCAGCGATTTGGTGGATCCCTGCCAATGTTGTAGATTGGGTGGCGGCCTGGATAGTTGGGCAATCGGCTTTCATGTTGAATATTTCCAATGCGACCGTCTACAGCACCATAATCGGTGTAATTGGCTCGATCACTTCGAGCGTTGCGTTTATTTTCATTCTGGCGAAAACTTTTTCTGCTTCGGAATCAGGCGACAACACCCCGATTTTCCTCGAGCAGGGGTAGGGATCGAGCGGCTTTCACCATGGTGACTCCCCGGCTTGAACCGGGGAGTGATCGCACTTAAGGGCAAATAGCTGTTACTTTTGGGGCAAAAATTTGATTGAACCATCCGCGCGATTTTGTGCAATAATGAGTTTATTGTACATCCACAGTATTGCCTTTTCCCACCTGAAGAGATGGATTATCATCGCAGATGACTTATGAAGATCATGGTTTTTCTACACGGCACTGCCATCATGCACAAGAATGCACTCGGTCGAACGAGAGAGGAGCGGGTTAGGCAAGTTCTCAATGGCGATGAATCTCTTCACGATTTCGCGTCTTATGTCCCTGTGGGTAATGTCGTGCAAAAACTACAAGCCTGGAAACAACAAGGTGCTGAAATTCTATACCTGAGTTCTCATAAGAGTGTCGAAGATGTTGAGAAGGATAAGATCGTTTTGCGCAAGCATGGTTTCCCTGACGGTCGAATTTTCTTCCGTCACAGCGGCGAACGATACAATGGCGTTGCGGAAAGCGTTCTACCTGACATTCTGATCGAAGATGACTGTGAAAGCATCGGCGGACGAAAAGAGATGACCTATCCTCATATCAAACCAGAGCTGAAGGCCAGGATAAAACCGATCGTCGTAAAAGAGTTTGGCGGCATCGACCATCTCCCGGACGATATTTCTGCGCTTGCGATTTTTGAAAACCTTGATTGACGTTTCGCCAGATTACAACAAAGCCGGTTGGAACACGAAACCACTCCCCGGCCCGCATTGGGGAGTGGTGTAATTAATGACATTTCGTACCTGAGAATATTCCTAACCTGGTCTGCCAAACAACCTTCCCAGCAGCCCGGGCAGGCAGCCGGGCGCGGACCCGGTCGGCGCCTGCCAGATGACTCGCCCGTCTTCGACGACAAAGTCCATTTTGAGCCAGAAACTGAACGCGGACTCCTGACTCTGCAAGCCCAATTGCTGCCCAATCGGGTGGCTGGCAACCTCTTCCAGTTTGAAATTATATTTATCGGATAGCGGCAACCCGGCAAACCTCTTCACCATGTTCGGGACCTCGACGATCGCCTGGTAGCAGGCATCGGTTGCATCGCGCACATCCCGGTATTGCTTCATGAACACCTCCGGCAACTGGTGTTTCATCAGGTCCTCGAACAGGTTTTCGGCCATCTGCAAACCCGGCAAAACGATGGTTCCGTCATGATCCGTATCGAAGACCAGGCTTTTCAGGTCATCGAAGGCCTCACCGAGCGTATTCCAGGGGGTATGCCGTAGTTCGCCCGGAACGGGGTTGCCGCGGGTGATCTCCATCAGGCGCGTGCGCTCGACCTTTGCCGTAGGCTTGTATTCTTTCAATCCCCAGATATCCAGGGTGAAATCTCCTAGAGGTGGAGGGGGTGTCTTTTCGTTGGCTTCTTCCGGGAAATCGAACCAGCCCCAGCTTTTGGGATAGCCTTCCACTTCACGACCGCATGCAAAGGAAAACGCATTGTGGACGAAAATATAGGGGACAAAGACCGCCGGGCGTTCGGCGATCAACACATTCCCCAGGCGTTTGACGGCCGCCGTGAAGATCCAGAAAGCGACCTGTCCCTCGGAACTATACCCGATCTGGTCGTAGGGGGCCGCGGGAATGATCTTTTCGATATTGCCGACCGTCATCATCACAAAACGACTGAGCGGCACATATTCCGCCTGTCCGTGAGAGGGATCGGCAAAGACCTGTTTGCAAAACCTGCGCAGCTTTTCCAGGTCTGCTTCGAGGATGAAGGCGTACAGGGTCGTTCCGATGCTTTGAAAGGGGGATGGGACGGTCGTGAGGCCGCCGTAGTCAACGTATTTAGGGAGAACCGGGTTCGTCATCAATAACTCCTGTTATTAAATTATGAAAAGAAGGGGAATGTGGGGTGTTTTGGGCGGGCTACGCCCGCCCAAAACACCCCACACCCCATTTTACTGATAAGATACTTTTCGCGAACGAATGTCAAATCCAGGGATCTTTCTCGCCGATGACCACCTTTGGATACCCGCAGATGGCGCGCGAGGCTTGCATGCCAGACATGGTCGCCGCTTCGATACAACCCGCGTCGAATCCGGTGCGTACCCAGTCGCCGACCAGGAACAGGTTGTGATATCCCGACTGGTCCGCGCGCAGGCGAAATTTTGTGCTTCCCGCGACCGACAAAACGTAACGTTCGCTGGGC
>CAZLOC010000384.1:0-3814 GCA_964560935.1 uncultured Anaerolineaceae bacterium
CCTGCACCGCCCGTGCCATCCGGCACGGATGGTATGCGCAGGCACGCGTGAGCCGTGTAGCGGCTAAGCCCGCCCTCCCAAAGGACACCGTCCGTGCCGCGAGCACGTCGGTGCAAGACGGCAGCGGGACGATGTGAGCCAGGCCGAAGGGAATCTCAGGTTTTCAAGGGGAATTCCTGGCTGAAAAGGGAGATTCTTCGCTCCCTTCGGTCGCTCAGAATGACATTCAAGGTATCTTCTCAAAAAGAAGGGGGGATGTGGGGTGTTGGGGGATGGCTACGCCATCCCCCAACACCCCACGCCCCGATTTATTGAGAAGATACCATTCAAGATAATTTTCAGACACTCTCTACGGCGTTTGAGTTGTTCCCGGTGTGCGCGTTAAGGTTGGGGTCGCTGAGGGAGTGCGTGTGATGGTTGGCGAGATAGTCGGGCTGGGGGTGAGGCTGGGTATCGGTGTGGGTGGTTCACCTGAGACAACGAACTGGCCGACCACTTTCCAGTCCAGGCCGACGAAAATTTGGACATCATACGTGCCTGGTTTCCACATTTCGGGAGGAGGCGACCAATGGGTAAAACCCAGCCCGCCGGTAGTCCCGTCCCAGGGCAGGGTTTCATAGTGCACCAACTCATTCCCGCGATACCACATGGCGGTCCACTGCACGCCGGGTGACATGTTGTTGTATGAAAAGCATGCCCACATCTCGCGGATTGGATTGACAAAGGTCGTAGCTGGAGCCACACATTCGAAATTCTCATATACGGTCGAGAATTGCAGCGGGCTGAAAACAGCGTCGGGGTTGGGGGTGACCTCGCTATCGAAGAGCGCCTCAATAGCAGGAGGGATGTAAGGCGTAGGGGTAATCGTAGGTGTATCGGTCACAGAGGGTGTGTCCGTGATGGTGGGCGTCAGCGTGATGGTGGGGGATAATGTGATGGTTGGGATAAGCGTAATGGTAGGCGTCAACGACGGCGTAGGCGAGGGCGGGAAATAGCGATAGGCGATCGGTTCGCCAAAACGCCCCAGCCAGGCCGCGAACAACAACAAAAGCACACCTATAGCAAGCATCCGCCAACCACCTGACATGCGCTGCTGGCGCAGGCGATAAAAGGTCAGTTTGCGAGCCGATTGGATCGAGCGAATGCCAACCCGGAGGAGTATCAGGGCAATGAGCCCGGCCAGGAGAATGGTCGTGATGATACCCGAGCGAATATCCATCGATTCGATTATAGCATCTAACCCCCGTGGATAAAAAAAGCACCCAAACCGGGTGCGTGGGCCCGCTAAGATCGCGGGGTAAATTCTCCGGACACGGAAAGCACGGATTAAACGGTTTCTCTTCCGTTTTTTACGGATAATTTTCGTGAGGTCCGTGTCACTTGCACTGCCCGCAGCGTGCGCAGGTATAGGTGAGCCTGCCTGTCCCCGTAAGGGGGTCGAAGTATCCGTGTCCTAAAATCGCGATCAGGTCATCAAGAACCCTGGATCACCTTACGCACGGGCCTGCCGACCAGGCCAGCGAGCGGACCGACCAGTAAAGCGCCGGTCAGGGCGACCAGCAGGGGGATGAGCGGCGAGGGGCGGCCGGGGGGCAGGTCCCACGCGCTGAAGATGACAAGGAACACAACTGCATTCATCACGCCGAAGCCCAGGATGGCAATGACCCGGCCTACATCCCCTTTACGAACGTAAAAGTAGGTGAGCAAAGCCATCACCACGCCAACGGGCGCTGCCAGGGTGGCCAGGTCGTAGCGGTTTAACGGGGCGGCGGTTGCCAATGAGAAAATCGACATACCGGCTATGGTCGCGAAGCCCAGGCTGGTGAGTCCCGCCTGCCGCCAGCCACGCCAGGCAGTGACGATCACCAAGGCGCTGATACCCAGCAAGAGAATGACCAGCAGCGCAACATCCAGGAGCGGGGAAAGCAGGGGCAGGCCAAAATCCGCGCGGTCTTCAGCCAGGAGCTTTACAAGTGCCACCAGCCCCATGACCGCTCCACCGGCCCAGGTGTATCCCCAGGCAGGCAAGCGTTTGATGATCGCCAGGGTGCCACCCAGGGCAATCACAGCCGCAGGGACCAGTATAATCGCTACGCCGGTCCACAAGCGCCACTGGGGAACCACGTACCACGGCTCCCAGATGACCAGCGCTCCCAGCGCAATACCGATCCCAAAAAGCACAGGCGGCAGGGAGGCGAGGATGGCATCCCGCCGATTCTCAATTTTCCAGGATTTATCTTCCGTGATCAGAGACATGAGACCCCTCCCAAAGGTTTCTCGAAAGGCAAAGCAGTATTCCGTCAGGACAGCGCCGGGCCAGTCGCGCAACTCTTCCCAAAAAACACGCCACAGTGCCCATTTGCCGGCTGCCTTTTTGGCGACCAGTTTCTCCTGAAATACCGCTTGCATTTCCCGCGAAAATTCTTGACGAAATCCATATGGATACAAAATCGTCAACAAGGTATAGGTGCGTAATAAACGACCAAGGTCCAAGTTCATATTACGCCCCCTTCCGATGAGCGTTCCTGCGTTATCGCCACTAATATTTGCATGCGAGCCGTCTCAGCCTCCAAGATGCCCTTGCCCAACTGTGTAAGAGCATAGGCTTTGCGCTCACGGCCAGTTTCATCCCCCTCATCGTCCACGCGCCTGACCCAGCCCGCTTCGAGCAGGCGTTTGAGCGCGCCGTACAAGGTGCCGGTGCTCAGGCTGACGCGCGAATCGCTCAATGCCTCGACATCTTTCATGACGGCGTAGCCGTGTTTTGGCCCCGGCAACAGGCTGAGCAGGATGAAGAAAACGGCTTCGGAAAGCGGCAGGTTATCGTTATAGTCCATATCGTTTACAACTCTCCTGATGAGGCTTTGGCATTCCGGTTCATACGATGCCTGGCGAGGAACAATAGCCCTAACAAAATAAGATTGAGCAGCAAGATCAGGGCATCGATCCATCCAAACTGGTCAGTAACAGAAAGCACGACATTGAGCGCTATGTACAGGATCGCCAGGGAAAATATCTGCGCGCGCCCGCTCAGGATCTTTACGCCGAACCAGAACATGACAACGGCATTGGCAACCATCATGATCGTAATGACCCCACGCGTCAAGCCGTTTTCACTCGCTGCTCGAAACAGACTTAGAATTGCGAAGACCAGCCAGACGGCCGCGTTGAGGAAGAACAGGGCCTGCGTCAGTTTCGGCATATTCATAGTTTGATTATTTTCCATACTGTCCTTTATATATCGTCCAACAACATGTCGTCTCGCGACATATTATATGACGATCCACATCCGGAGTCAAGAGGCTATTGACGGAAGGCGGGTCTGTGGTAAAACAAAAGCATGCAAGAACTGGTATTGCTCAAGCTGGGCGGCTCGTTGATCACGGACAAAACCCGGCCGTATACCGCGCGGTTGGATAAACTGGCGGACCTGGCGGCGCAGATCGCGCGCTCGCTTCAGACTCAGCCGAGCCTGCGTCTCGTTTTAGGACATGGTTCCGGGTCTTTTGGGCATACGGCGGCGAGGGAGTACGGGACGAGGCAGGGGGTTTTGCCCTCACCCCTAACCCCTCTCCCAAAGGGAGAGGGGAACTCTCCCCCTATTTTCGAAGAAAATGGGGGGAGTTGGAGGGGGGCCAAGGAGGGGGAATACTGGCGTGGCTTCGCCGAGGTGTGGTACCAGGCTGCGAGGCTCAACCGGTATGTGATCCGGGCCTTGCACGAAGCGGGAGTCCGGGCGATGACGTTTTCCCCGGCGGCCAGCGCCTGGGCGGAAAACGGTCGGGTGGCAGAGTGGGATACCTCCCGGATCAAG
>CAZLOC010000385.1:0-1695 GCA_964560935.1 uncultured Anaerolineaceae bacterium
TCCGGCAAAAACGAAGCTTCGAGGGCATAGCGGTTACAGGTGGCAATCTCGTCCATGCTCATCCCCAGGATTTCGTGCGCGATGCGGTACTCGTTGTTCAGATTGGTCTCCAGCACTTCGGGATCGTCCGAGTTGATGGTGACTTTCACGCCCAGGTCGAACAATTGCTTGAGGGGATGTTCCTCGATGCGCCTGACGGAATTGGTCAGGTAGTTACTCCAGGGATTGACCTCCAGCGTGATCCCGCGCTCCTTGACCAACTCCACGACGGCCATGTCTTCTATGATGTGGATGCCGTGACCGATCCGGTCCGGGCTGACAGCCTGGATCGTGTCCACCACAGCGGAAGCAGGCGTATCTTCCCCGGAATGAACGGTCACTTTCAGTCCCGCATCCCTGGCGCGAAAAACGGGTTCGACAAACTCGTGGATGGGATGCTCCGCTTCGCTGTCCGCCAGATCAATGCCGTGGATGACGTCCCTCCTGCGGATGGCCCAGTCGACCGTCTTTTCACAGGAAGCGAGTCCCATGCTGCGAGATGAGATGGCGATCAACCCAATGGCCATGTCGAACTCTGCTCCTGCGCGAGCTTTGGCGCGCAGGACACCTTCCAAGGCGGCGTCCCAGTCTAGGTTGTGGCCGCTGAAAGCCCAATCGGGGGAGAAGCGGATTTCCAGCAGTTTGATGTTTTGACGGCTGGCATCTTCGCATAGTTCGTAGGCGATGCGCTCCACCACCGCCGGGGAAGCAATACTGTTTTGAAATATGGCGAAAGCCTCCAGGACGGCCTGCAGGCTGTGGAGTTGGTCATAGACTTTGACATGCGGATCCAGTTCCTCGACCTCGTAAGCGGGCAGGGACAGGTTATATTCCCTGGCAATATCGATGATAGTGGCCGTGCGAATGGAGCCTTCCAGATGAATGTGGATTTCGGCCTTGGGCAGGTCGTTATAACGTGCGTCGAAGCATTTCATACGCCACCAAAGAAATCATCTGTCCCGGCGCCCACTTGCCGGGCAGCGATCTCCACTGCGCTGGCCAGGGTGTCCACGATGAGCGCGTCCGCTTGTCTCTCCCAGCGGTCATGGGAGCCGATGTCCGGTGAATAGTCGTGCACGAGCTTCTGGATTTCGATCCGGTAGGTCCCGTCCGCACGCTGTTTGATCAGTGCGCGCAGTTGACGGTCCGGCGCGTAGATGGTCTGCGCGATTTGTTCCGCGCGGGGGTGTGCGCCTGGCTGTGGGCGCATCCATCTGCCCGAAGCCGCGATCAGGCCAATGCCCAGGATGCCGATGGCCGCCGCCACCCCGGATTCGATCACGTTCATGAGCAGCAAGGCTGAAGCCGCTAACGCGATCAGCAAACCCAAAATCATCATCACCCAACCCATGATCTGCCTCCTTTCAGTACACATTTATCTTACGGCCTTTTAGGGCTGTGGGCAAGGATAAATCTTTGCGAATCCCGCCATGATGACAAGCCAGGGGTACAATTGGATGAACCGTCGCTATATATTGCGTGCTTACCAATCAAAATAGGATAATTTGATGCCCAATTTGCCCAAAATCGAACCCGATTATCTGACCGAATTTTTAGTGGACCTGCTCAACATCCCTTCCCCAACCGGTTATACGGAAGAGGCGATAGCTTTTGTCGAGAAGGAACTCTCTGCCTATCCCCAGCTCGAGCTCAGCC
>CAZLOC010000385.1:1795-3812 GCA_964560935.1 uncultured Anaerolineaceae bacterium
CTCCCCGCGCATTGACCGCTCATGTGGATACGCTGGGCGCGATGGTCAAGGAAATCAAAACCATTGGCGAGACGAAGAGAAGTAAAGGCCGCCTGTCCATCACGCGCATCGGCGGGCTGCTGTTGCCAGCCGTCGAGACCGAGGGCTGCTGGGTGCACACGGGCAGGGGCGAGCAAATCCGTGGCTCGTTGCTGGTCAACACCGCTTCGGCGCACGTGCATGGTGCCAAAGCCTACGAAACCAGACGCGACGAAGACGGCATGGAAATCCGGCTGGACGCCCGTGTTAGCAGCCTACAGGATGTGCTGGATTTGGGGATTCGGGTGGGCGACTTCGTCTCCTTCGACCCACGCGTGGAGCTGACGAATGGTTTCATCCGCTCGCGCTTCCTGGACGATAAGGCCTGTGTGGCCGCTATCGCCACCGCGATCAAGTCCCTGGCGGACTCCGGGAATGCCCCAGCACAGACAACTTATTTCCACATCAGCAATTACGAGGAAGTGGGACACGGCGCTTCAGCAGGCATCCCGGCTGACGTACACGAACTGGTCACCGTGGACATGGCCGCCGTCGGCAATGGCCAGGAATCGGACGAGTTCCACGCCACCCTCTGCGTCAAGGACAGCGGCGGGCCGTATCATCATGGTCTGTCGAACAAACTGCGGGAACTCGCTGATCAATATGAAATCCCGTATAAAGTGGACATCTATCCCTACTACGGCTCGGACGGCGAAGCCTTCTGGCGCGCGGGCGGGGATGTGGCTGTCGCGTTGATCGGCCCCGGTGTGGATGCTTCGCACAACTACGAACGCACGCACACCGAGGCGCTGGTCGCGACGACGAACTGGATTCTAGCTTATCTATTGAGTTAGCTCACCACAAAGGCCCCAGGACACAAAGACACGCATTTTTTAAATTGGTGACCTCGTGACTTTGTGCCTTCGTGGTGATCATTCGAAGGAGGAGAGATGAAATTCGATGCTGCGTTAGCCCCCATGCACCTGACCGATGTCCCGGCGGTGGCCCAGGCTGCCGAGGAAATGGGCTTCGACTGTTTGTGGACGTCAGAGACCCAGCATAACCCGTTCCTGCCGTGCGCACTGATCGCCGAGCACTCGCAGAAAATGGAAATCGGTACGGCGATTGCGGTCTCGTTCGCGCGCTCACCCGCGGACCTGGCCTACACCGCCTGGGACCTGGCGGCGCAGTCAGGGGGCAGATTCATCCTGGGGCTCGGCACGCAGGTCAAGGGTCACATCGAGAAGCGCTTTGGAATGCCCTGGCCGGAGTCGCCGGTCAATAAGCTGCGCGAGCAAATCCAGGTCATCCGCTCCTTCTGGGACTGCTGGCAGAATGATACGAAGTTGCGCTTTGACGGCGAGTACTACAAGATCAAATTGATGTCCCCGTTCTTCAATCCGGGGCCGCTCCCTCACCCCATCCCCTCTCCCAAAGAGAGAGGGGCTATCATCCCTATCTACATCGCCGGGGTCAACACGGGATTGGCGCGGCTGGCTGGCGAAGCCTGTGACGGGTTCCATGCGCACCCGTTCAACAGTCCGCGTTACCTGCTAGAAGTGATCTTACCGGCCATCGAGGAGGGGCTTGCCAAAGCGGGCAGGAAGCGCGCGGACGTATCGGTTTCTGTCACAGCCTTTGTGGCGACCACGCCCGAGGAAGAGAATTTCGCCCGGGCGCAGATCTCCTTCTATGCTTCCACACCGTCGTACCGGCCGGTGTTTGCGCTGCACGGCTGGGAAGATGTGGCTGAAAAACTATCGGCGCACGCCGCCAGGGGCGAGTGGGGTGAGATGTTCAGCCTGGTCACGGACGAAATCCTGCATACCTTCTGCCTGGTGACCGATGCGGACTCACTGCCCAGCAGACTACAGGAACGCTATGAGGGCATCGCCGACCGGTTGACGTTATACACGCCTTTTACTCCGGGCGAGAAGGATGAATTCTGGAAGAGGCTGGTCGATGCATTTTAACTGCCAAAGCGGTCTTTAGAAGGCCT
>CAZLOC010000386.1:0-3796 GCA_964560935.1 uncultured Anaerolineaceae bacterium
GAGTGACAAAATTACACTGACCAATATTTTTTTCAATGAACTGCCTTGTTCTCTTCGGTTAAGAAGTGACGAAGTAGATCTTCCTGTTTTTGCCCGAACGAATCCTTAGTTACTTCCATTTTTCATTAAGAGATTCTAATCATTCCATGGCACTCTTATTGCTACTTACCTCTCTGTTAATCTCTGACAGCGAGGTTCACTATGAAAAATCATCCCTTCAGGACTTCTCTGATTCTGATTGTCATCTATCTGATTCTCATGGGAGTGTTACCCTTTGCGTGGGCCGCCCAAATAAGGCTCGCATGGGATGCCAACGATGAGCCTGATCTGGTTGGGTACAAGCTATACTACGGAACCGTTTCTCACTCCTACGGAACCCCGGTTAACGTTGGCAATGTAGTTGATTATACGCTGACCGGTCTCACGCAAGGACAGACTTATTATCTCTCGCTGACTGCCTACGATAGCTCAAATAATGAAAGCGATCATTCTGGTGAGGTGAGTGGAGCTGCCACGGATCCCGTTCAGAACGTGGGCATCACCGTTACCACCCAACCAACAGGGCGGCTAGTGATGGTGGACGGGGCGTCCTATACGGCACCGCGGAATTTCACGTGGGTTGCTGGGTCTTCTCATAACGTGTCTGTTTCTTCCCCGCAGAATGGAACACCAGGGACGCGATACATTTATTCCTCATGGAGTGACGGGGGAGGGCAGACGCACAACATTACTGTTCCATCTGCCGCCACTACCTATACAGCAAGTTTTACCACCCAGTTCTCATTAACCACATCGGTTGGTGCTTCAGGGGGAGGGACGGTTACTCCCTCAGGAGAAACCTGGCATAACAGTGGGGCCAATGCGCAGGTCGCGGCGACAGCGAACGCGGGTTACAGTTTTTCGGGATGGTCAGGAGACGCGTCGGGAATAACGAACCCTCTTACGATGACAATGAATGCCCGCAAAAGTGTCACGGCGAGTTTTTCGACCATCACGGAGACGGTGTCGACCCCAACCACACCGAGCGGGCCAACCAGTGGCTCTGCAGGCACAAGCTATTCCTATTCAACGGGTGGCGCATCATCCAATCTCGGACATGCGCTTCAATACAGATTCGATTGGGGCGATGGGACATATTCCGCGTGGTCCTCGTCTACTGCAACCTCAAAGTCATGGGCCTCTGGAGGGTCCTACCCCGTAAAAGCACAGGCAAGGTGTGCAACCCACAACGCCGTCGTTTCTGCCTGGTCCAGTGGTCATCCTATGACGATTATCCCCTCTGCCGTGTCATGCACCGTGACCACGAGTCCTTCTGGACTGGCAGTGACGGTGGATGGAGCCCCTTATACCGGGCCCCAGTCTTTTGATTGGGCACCCGGGTCGAGCCATAGCATTTCCGTTTCTTCCCCTCAGAACGGGACCACTGGGACACGATATGTTTATTCATCCTGGAGTGACGGGGGAGGGCAGACACATTCAGTCACCGTTCCAGCCACGAACGAAACCTACACAGCCAATTTCAGCATCCAACACACCCTGACCGCGTCCGCGGACCCATCGGGAGGAGGGACGGTCAATCCTTCAGGGGAACGTTGGTACACCCGCGGCGACAACGTAGACGTTACAGCAGCGCCGAATAGCGGTTACAGCTTCACCGGTTGGTCTGGGAGCGCTTCAGGGACAACCAACCCCGTCCGTGTCAGCATGGATGGGGTGAAGAGTGTGACTGCGAATTTTTCACAGAGTCAGTACACCCTCACAGTGAACGTCAGCCCTTCGAACTCGGGCTCTGTTTCAAAGTCTCCAAACCAGCCTACCTATTCTTACGGCGCACAGGTCATTCTAACAGCGACACCCAACTCCGGATACACCTTCACCAGCTGGACCGGCGACGTCACAGGGGCAACGAATCCTGTGACCGTGACCATGAACGGGAACAAGAGCACGACAGCGAATTTCACCACGATTACGGAGACCGTTTCAATCCCGACCGCGCCGAGTGGTACAACAAGCGGAACAACGGGATCGAGCTACTCCTATTCGACGGGTGGATCCACATCGAGTCTTGGCCATCCGATTCAATATCGGTTTGACTGGGGAGACGGAACTTCTTCGGAGTGGTCTTCTCCAGCCACGGCCTCCAAGTCGTGGGCGAGTCCAGGAACATATACGGTCAAAGCCCAAGCGCGATGCGGAAGTTGCCTAACCGTGCTTTCCGGGTGGTCTACAAGCCTCGGTGTCACAGTTGAATCACCAGCCGGGTATCTCGAGGCTATCCCAGCCAATGGTTGGGATTCTTCCGGGACGGTAGGTGGACCTTTCACGCCTTCGAACCACACCTATACGCTCAAAAATACCGGAGGAACAGCAGTCAGTTGGGCTGCTTCTAAAATCCAACCATGGGTCAGCCTTTCCAGTGAAAACGGGAACTTGGCTCCAGGAGGCAGCGCGACAGTCACCGTTTTGATTAACGAGAATGCAAGTTCCCTTGGTCTAGGCAGTTACAACGACTCCGTTGCCTTTAACAACGTGACGAACGGACGAGGTAATTCGACGCATCCGGTGAACCTCACGGTTCATGGGGTGAAAGTGACACACCGAATCACCACGAACCCATCGGGTATGGAGGTGGTGGTTGATGGGGAGACCCATAAAACACCCAAGAGGTTTACCTGGGAAACAGGTTCTTCGCATGTCATCTCAGTTCCTTCCCCCCAAGGCGGAAGCAAGAGAAAGTACGATTTCTACTATTGGAGTGACAACGGGGCTACGGAACACACAATCGTTGCTCCTTCCACCAGCGCCACCTACACAGCTTATTTCAAAACTCAGTTCAACCTTACTACTGAAGTCAACAATGTAGAAGGAGGAATGGTAAGTCTTTACGGTGTAGAAGAAGGAACGGCAAATCCCCTCGGTGGGGTGTGGTGTGACGATGGGCAGACTGTCACGTTATCTGCGTCGCCCTACTTCGATCACTATTTCGATAGCTGGGTGAATAAATCCGGGACCGTGATCAGCAAGCAAAACCCGTTAACGTTCACCATGACAGGGCCGAAGACGATCAAGGCAAAATTTAAACAGACCACCTATCCCCTGGTGGTCAGCATTGAACCGCGGAACGCGGGGACTGTAGCGAGGAATCCAAAGAAATCGGGCTATTTCTTCGGAGAACAGGTGACCGTCACGGCAAAACCCAAAGTGGGGTATACGTTCGCAGGGTGGAGCGGAGAGGTCAGTAGCGTAGAAAATCAAATCGCTCTAACGATGAACGGAAGCAAGTCAATTCAAGCCAATTTCATTGTGGATGAGAATCGACCCCGAGCGACAGAGGAATCAAGTCCTTCAGTGCAGGAGCAAGATCCCTCAGGCTTGCCACTTGTTGGCAAACTTGAAAGTCCCATGGATGGCAGGAATGCTTCAGGCGTTAAAGCCATCTACGGGTGGGCTTTGGACGAGAAAGGAATCTCAAGAATTGAATTGTTTATCGACGGCAGTTACGTATGCAAAATTCCGCATGGAGGAATCAGAGAGGACATTAAAGAGGGCTACCCAAGATATCCCAAAGCAGACCAGAGTGGCTTTGCCATGATCTGGAACTATTCTGCTTTGTCTCCAGGGGAACATGATGTTGTGGTTAAGCTCCACAACCTGAAAGGCGAGACTTTAGATCTCGCATCGAAGGTGAACGTCGTGAGATTCCACGGGGAAGTGGTTACTCAAGTCGCTCCCGAAGGTTACTTGCCTTACCAGGTGGACGTGACTGCAGACGGCTTGACCAAGTCCTATGACGTCA
>CAZLOC010000387.1:0-3785 GCA_964560935.1 uncultured Anaerolineaceae bacterium
CTCGCCCAGGTCGGTGTCGACCACCTCGATGGCGCAACGAGATGGCATAGCCGTTGGCAGTGGCGGCAGACATCCATGGGACACCAGGCATGCAACATCAAGCGGTCGAGGCGTCCGACACGCAATCAACATCCAATTTACTTTTTACTTATTGGTAAATGAACTTATTACCACTCGCGCATCGGCCTAATGGGAACTCCATAAACAACACAAGGAACAAAAATCATGAGTGATGAAATTGATTTGTATGGCGGGTATTCAGCCCCGCAAGAGTTTTACGAAAGTGTCCGGCTTCAGATCGAGGATGTGGTACCGGCATTGCAGCGTGACGTTCCCTACACTTCGAAAGCACTCTGTGGTGGCGGATTCTGGAAACTGCTGACAAAAGGGGAACGCCTTTTGGCCGGGCGCTGCGTGGCGCACTTGGTCGTCATGAACCGACTGCCCTTGAAGTTCGCCGAGTCCGGTAGCAACTGCTCGAAGAGATACGCGCTGAAGTAATGAACCAAGGACCGGCGGTGCGCATAACGGCCGCCGCGTCCAAACCAAACTTAAATGAGGTAATAAAAATGAAACTTGTCGTAAAACGGATCGAAACCCATCAGCCTGATTGGTATGAAACTCCCTTGAGTCTCGACGGTGGCCATGGTGATGATTATGTTGAACATCGATGCAAAGTGACCATAGTTTGCTTCTGCAAAGTAGACGGAAAGGATACAGCCGTGGAGCACAACTATCCGGAAGCCCTGGTTACCCTTAAAAGCGACTCACCAGCTAAGGAATGTTCGAATATCGTGCTGATCTTCAACCTAGTAGACACGCAAGGCACTTTAGTCGCGCGTTAACCGAACACGTGCCGGCGGCAATGCCGGCACCGTAAAACACGTAATTCAAATTTGAGGTTAAAAAAACATGGAATTTAAGAATATCCGTTACAGCGAGCGGTTCGACAAACAGCACAAAGGCACGGGTTGTTATATGCCCGGCCCATTCTGGGTATACCGGCACACGATGGAAAGTGCATGGAAAAATATTCACCAGAATTGGCGCAACGTTAATTGGAAAGTGAAGCAATCAGCAGAGGAATTAATTGGGCGTGACTATTGGAGTCAGCAACCTTATGGGGGCCGGTTGGCATTGGGTCGATGCGTAATGTATTTCATCACCCATGACATGTTGCCAAGATCTCTCAAAGTCGCCAATCCAGGCAAAAAAGGCAAACGTCACTACCTACCGCGGTAGACGTTAGGGGTCGGGTGAGGTGGCTTTCTACGGAAGGGGTGCCCCACCCCGCGGCTAGTGACTGTCCCAGCTCATGTCGCCCGTCAGCCCCCTTGGGGAGGGGGCGGTCGCTTTTCCCGACTTTCCCACTCGACAACTTTTACAGCGCAGAGGTATGCCCATGCCTGCCCCCACGCGCGATCAGAAAAATTTCCAACAAATTGGAGAATGTAATGAAAATCAAACTCACGCCAAGCATCGTCAGCAATGCGGCCTGTCCGACCGACAAACAGCGCATCGAATATTGCGATACCGATCTGCCCGGCCTCTACCTCCTCGTGAGCGCAGCAGGCCAAGCATCCAGCTACTACCTGAGGTACAAGGACAGCGCCGGCAAGACCTGCCACCAGAAGATCGGCCGGTCGTCGGATATCAGCCTTGCCGACGCCCGCAAGAAGGCCAAAACACTCAAGGCGGAAATCGCCTTGGGCAGCGACCCGAGTGCCGAGAAAAAAGCACGCAAGGAAGTCCTGACCTTCACTGAGTTCTTCGAGGATCACTACCTGCCGTATGTGAAGCCGCGCAAGCGTTCATGGAAGCGGGATGAGGAGCTATACCGCCTGCGAATGAAAGCGGAGTTCGGGTATCAGCGCCTCAACCAGATCAGCCGCCAGCAGATCCAGTCATTCCACACGGCCTTACTGGAGGAAGGTCTGGCCCCGGCGACCTGCGACCACCACATCAAGCTGCTGAGGCACGCTTTGAACCTCGCCATTGATTGGGGTCTGCTCACCGACAAGAATCCTGCTGCTCGGGTACCCCTCTACAATGTTGACAACAAGCAAGATTACCGACTCAGTGATGATGAGTTGTCCCGCCTACTAACAGTACTTAAAACCGATAAAAATCGTCAGGTATGTTTGATTGCCATGTTTCTAATGGCAACGGGATGTCGTTTAAATGAAGCCCTTCAAGCCCAATGGAATCAAATCGACAAGCAGAACCGCGTTTGGCGTATTCCCGCATCCAACTCCAAGTCAAAGCGGGTTAGATCGGCTCCTCTCAATGACAGTGCCATGGACGTCATCAATCAACTTAAGACAGAGGGAACATTTGATTATCTATTTGTTAATTTAAAATCTAAGCGTCCATTGACTACGATAATGAAAGTGTGGTCAAGACTTAGGAAGGAAGCAGGCTTAAACCTTAAGATTCATGGATTGCGGCATTTTCATGCGTCTAGCTTGGTTTGTAGTGGAGTCCCAATTTACGAGGTTAAGGCCATTCTGGGCCATGCAAACATCGTAACCACTGAAAAATACGCTCATCTTAACAATAAGGTACTCGCCACCGCCTCCAAGTCCATCGACCTAGTTATGAAGAATGCAATGCAGAGCAGCATCGAAGTGCAGCAGACTGAAGCATCGGACTTGGGCTCATAGTCAGTCGCAGCGGGAGGTCGGCCGGGGGGAGTCCGGGGTGGCGAACTGCCGGGGCGGGAAACCCTCTCCCCTCCCGGCGGCGAACTGCCCCGCCTCGGGCCCATAGCCGCCCGCTGTGGGGCGATCCCGGCGAGGGGTACCCTACCCCCATCCCCCGCCCCGGCGGACCGCCTAGGGTCGCTTTTTAGGGGCGATTTTCATGGTCCGGTTTTCGAGACACGGCTCGTTCGGCTGATAAAGACAATGCGTCCAAACTCAAACCCGACACCCATTGCTTGGTTGCCGGCACTTCACATTGAGTCAACCACTTAAACAGATACCTAACGACAGTTAAGAAAATTGCAGTTTATTCGCTCAGCTTCTTTCCTAGTCTTCAAACACTTACCCCCGGTATGCATTTCATCAGCTACTTAGCGGGCTGGACTTAGGCAAAGGGAGGTATTCCATGATTGCGTGTCCTTGGATCGGATTTGCGCCCGGCACCGCTGCGCAACCGAATAGCCTACGGACCAACAAGGGAGAAAAAAAAGATGAAGGGCGGATTCCACCTTGCATTCGGCGCCTTGCTTCTCGTAGGTGCGGCGCTTCCGGCCCAAGCCCTCATCATCGCGATCGACCCGTCATCGCAGTCGGTGCAGGTCGGCGCCACAACGACGGCCGATCTAGTCATCTCCCGGATCGGTGACGCGGTAGCGCCTTCGCTAGAGGAATTCGACCTGGATGTCAGTTTCGATCCGTCGATCTTGAGTTTCAGCGGGCCGATCCTCGGAAATCTGCTGGAGAGACTCACCTTCATGCCAGCGCTCCCACATCAGCGCTTTCTGGTTTTCTGTGCAATAGATCCGAGAACTTTGCCTCAGTGGCAACGCTCCTCCTGCTTGCACCGTCTCGAGTGTGTTGCATCCAGCGCTTGAACTCACAGTCTTTGAGCAGACCTTGAAAGCCTGTTACGCGACTGGCAGTTGTTGGCCGTTCTCGGCTGTCGCTAAATTTTCATGTCTGCTTTCCCAATAGTGCCGCTTCCGGGTGAAAGCTGTTTTTGGCCAACGTAAGAATGGATCAGGTCGAATGGAGATATCGATATGAAGGAAAATATCAATAACCTGCAACGCAGCACGGAAG
>CAZLOC010000388.1:0-3766 GCA_964560935.1 uncultured Anaerolineaceae bacterium
TAAAGCTCCTTGGTGAATGTGGGAAAGCCCGGATCGGATTATTGTTGAAGAAACCCCTTGCTGGCAATGCCCCAATTGCAGTGTCTTCAGGGCATGTAACCGATTTTGTCGATGCCAGGCGGTGAAACCTTACCCGAATCCTGCCTGCCGTGGATACGTGTCGATTCATCTATGGTGGCGGCATTCCCGCGTGGCAATCTGGAACACTTGTTGAATCAAGGGTTTATTGAGTGTACTCCAAGCCCGCGCCCTGGCGTCCCGAAGGCCGCGCGCCACCATGTGCCGCGGTTTGGCGGGTCTTGGCTCTCCAAAATGGGGCGTGCGGATTTCCGGTCAAAATGCGTGCGGGCATGTGTAGGCTGTTTGAATTTCCGCTCCGAAGAAGCCGGCGCCGCCCGAAAACCCGACTGCAGCATGCGTTAAACTTGGTTCAATCAAGCACACAGCCCGGCATGACACCGGGTCACCCGTACATACACAGACACACCGCCGGCGAATGGACCGAACATCCCCATCCTGTTCCTTAATCCCCGCATTGACTGACCGTCATCGATATTCTGAAAACCACACGAGCACACCCAAAGCATGACCGCACCCACCGACAAGCCCTGTCCCTTCTGCCACCTCGACCCCAACCGAATCATGGCCGAGGATGAACTCACCATCGTATACCGGGACGGCTTCCCCGTTTCGCTCGGCCACGTCGTCATCATTCCGCGTCGCCACGTCGCCACTTTGTTCGAGGCTACCGAAGCCGAGCAAGGGGCACTGCTGAAGGCGCTGGCGCAGGCCAAAGACATAATCGATAAATATCACCAGCCGGACGGCTACAACATCGGCATCAACCACGGTCAAGCAGGTGGGCAGAGCGTGCCGCACCTGCATATTCATTTGATCCCACGCTACCGGGGCGACAAGGAAGACCCGCGCGGCGGCGTGCGCTGGGTGCTGCCGGACAAGGCGAAATATTGGGCGTGAGGAATTAATCTGGGAAGAGGTTTTGCCTTCCATTGGGAGCGCGGAATGCGGCAATGAATCGGACGGGAAAATCTGGCTTCCCCACAGTGCAGATTTCATGAACTACATTATTTAAGCGTGCCTCAAAGGAATGCAGCAAGCGGTCGGCGATGTGTTCAGGGGTTTCTTGCGAAGACGGGGTCAAAGGGGAGCCGGCCTTGTATGCCTTCAAGCGTGCACGATGAACTTGCGGTGTTCCATGTTGTTTTCGCAAATGGAACGCTGTATCCAGGGGCGTGACCGGTAGGGAGGGGGATGGCTTCAAACACACTGATATCACGCGTAGTGACGTGGATAGCCGAACAGGTCGAGCAAAGCACTATTGGAACCACCCTTTTTATTTTTGTCGCGATTGAGTTGTTGAGCGGACTTGCGATTTGGGATTTTGGGGAGTTCTGGGTCAAGCGTGTTGCAGATACGGCAAGTGTAGTGGCCGCGCCAACGAAAACGAAAAAAAAGGTTGTCACGCTTCTGATCAGTGATGAGGCCTACGAGAATGATTTCCGGCAGACCAGTCCGCTCAATCGCATGACCATGGCTGAGCTGATTCGTGATGTGGGCGACAAGGCCCCGCATGCCACGCTTCTCGTTGATCTGGATCTTTCTCCACGCAGCGATGCGATACCTCCTGAGGAACAGCGATACCTCGATGAGGTGCTGGGCACTCTCGGCCACCGTCTGGTGCTCATGACACCCGATCGGGCCATGACTGCGGCAGTGGCGTGGGACAAGGTCGAATGGGTCCGAAAAATGTGCGGTGCGGGTGTGCGGTTCGGGTCGCCCCTGATTCGTACGCGTTATGGCGCCGTGGATCCTGAGTTTGACCCGCAGGGAACGCTGGCAAGGACAGCCGCCTTTGCGGCACCGGCAGCCCCCTGCGGAGTGGCTGGAGTGATGACACCCGAGATTGCTCCCCTGTTTTGGGATGCTACGGGGTACAGCCCGGCAGACGACGTGAATCCGCACAAAAAGCACCCATTGCGATCGGAGTATTTCTCAAGTGGAAATACGGTGAATCTGACTTCTGCAAAGGCGGCCAAATCCCTTCACGCCCTGTCAGGGGCGGATTATGTCGTACTTGGAGGCGGATGGGGTCTGGACGATGTATTCGTGACCGCCGCCGGGGATCGTTACGGCGCGGAGGTGCACGCAGCCAAGCTTTACTCGATCATTCATCCCATAAGGTCCCCAATTTTTGCGCTGAATGCTTTTCTTGGCTTGATTCTCGTCGCGTGGGGCGCACCGAAATGCCTTGAGCCACCTCTTAAAAAGCATTTCCATGCTTTTGGGGAATATCAAAAACAGTGCTTCGCCAACGTGAACTGTGACTCAGGGAGTACGGGAAAAGTGTTCCTGAGTGCAAGTTTCTGGTTGGCGCTGTTTTTGGTAGGCACTTTCCTCTTCATATTGGCGCTCTTCTTAATCAACATTTTTGTTATCAATTTACTATCCTACGACATTGCCGTGACAAAAATGGTTTTCGCTCTGCTGATCGGACTGTTTGTTTCGACGCCCAGCGTTTATCGTGGCGTTTGTGCAGCGGGGGGAGCGGAGCCCAGCAAACATTCCGCCGGGGCTGAAACCGAGCAGGCCTCATTGAAAGAAATTTGGCTGAAATCCATGCGTGTGGTGGCTTCCATTTTCAAGACAATGCGCCAGGGCTGTAATGACCTATTGAACAAGTCAGTTTTCTCCGGTTTGGCGAATATTTTGGGCGGTCTTCTCCTTTTTTTATATGTTGGCTACACCGTCTATCTAATGGCAAAAGATTTCATTTGATTTGTTCAGGGTCGTTCCCTATCCATCAATGAGGCCGTTATGAATGCAATATCCGGCAGGGTCCAGCATCTACTCGTTCTTATGATCGTTTGGTTGAGTTCCACGTCTGCTTCACAGGCCGCCCCCTGTTTTGTGATTCCGAAATCAGGCGCCGTGTATCAGGCAGGCAATACGGCTTATGCCGCTGCGCAAAGCCTGGATGATTGTGCGGCGCTCAGCGTCCAAGTCGGGGAAGTTACGGTCTTGTACCTTGATGGCAATGGCCGATCACAATCCGCGAACATCAAACCAGGGGCAAGGTTCACTGCCGTGAACGCGGCGAATTCCAGGGCCCCTCATGCGCCAGTGAAACTGTTCATGGCCGCCTTGACCCAGGGCCCCGCCTCGGTCGAGCGGGGCGGAAAGTTCTTCGACAAACCCGATGAACTCGGGCTCCCTTCAGGAGACGTCCATGTTCCTGCCGGGGGGTTGCCGCTCACGGTTCGCGGCGCGCCAGGACTGCCTTTCTCTTATGCCCTGGAAGAAGCCAGGTCCTCAGTCGTGTTGCTGAATGGACTAGGCGCGGGCGGGCAGCCAATGACCCTGCCCAGACGTTTGTTCAAACCCGAAACAGACTATCGCCTGAGTATCAAGTTTGCTGACAGGACGGCAAGCTCTGTTTTCACGACGCCAACATCCGAGGAGGAAAGCGAACTCATCGAAGCGATGGCCAGGATCGAGAATGACGCTAACCTGGATACTTTTTCCAAACCCATCGCACGTGCTTTGGTTTTCGAAGATAGAAGTTTCGGATATAACCGCGAGCTATCGCTGAAAGCGTTGATGCCATGAAAACCACCCAATTCCTTGCAGGTTTTTTGCTCGCCGCTTGCGTGGTCGCTGCGTGGGCAGATGAATCAGAGAAGGCAACAATTGGCGACTTTACGCCAGGGGCCAAGGTCAACAAGTTTGGATCACTCAGTGCGGATAC
>CAZLOC010000389.1:0-3764 GCA_964560935.1 uncultured Anaerolineaceae bacterium
GCAAACCTGCCCTACATTCCCACCCAGACCTTGCATGAACTGCCCGTCTATGGCCGCGAACCCGCCCTGGCCCTGGATGGCGGCGCGGACGGGTTGGACATCGTCCGCCGGTTGCTTAGAATTGCGCCCGAATGGCTGGCTCCCAACGGGATGATCCTGCTGGAAATCGAAGCCTCGCAGGGCATGACCGTCGTGTCGTTGGCATATGACGCCTTTGACAGTGCCGAAATCCACTTACACCAGGATCTGGCCGGGCGTGACAGGCTGGTAGAAATCATGCTGTAAGAATTATGGAAACGATCATTCTTCCTGCAAGCGATCGTGGCGCCATTCCACGTGCTCTTGAAGTCTTAGAACGCGGTGGCCTGGTCGTCTTCCCCACGGACACGGTTTATGGCCTTGGTGCGCTGGCATTCGATGCGGTTGCCGTGGAAAGCATCTACCTGGCAAAAGACCGGCCTGTTGAAAAAGCCATCCCCATCTTGATCGGCGGGCCGGAAGACCTGGACAAAGTGACCACAGAAATCCCGCCCATTGCTGCCAAACTGGCTGCACGCTTCTGGCCCGGAGCGTTGACATTGGTCGTGCCAAAGCATCCAGACTTGCCTGACGTGGTTTCCGCTGCGTCGACTGTCGGCGTGCGTGTGCCCGATCACCCGGTCGCGCGGGCACTGCTGCGCGTCGCCGGGCCTATGGCAGTGACTTCAGCCAACATCAGCGGGGAGGCCAGCCCGAAAACAGCAGAGGAGGTGAGCCGCCAGTTAAACGGACGCATTCCCCTCATCCTGGATGGAGGCGAGACGCCAGGAGGCGTTCCGTCTACGGTAGTGAACTGCCTGGGCACGGAACCGGTCATCCTGCGCGAAGGTCCGGTCAGCATGAAAGACATCCAATTTGTGCTGGCTTGAGGGGCAAAATCTCTAATCAAACGTTTAAGTTTTGTTCAGGTTCCTCTAACCTGGGGGGTGGATAATAACGATGCATTCTCCCTTAAACAAACCCCGTAGGGACTGGGCCAGTCCTCAGCGGGGTTTGGGTTTTAATAGACGATAGACCGTGGACAATGGACAGTGATCTGCCCGCCATAATCCACGGTCTATCGTCTACGGTCCTCGGTCAGGAGAGCGGCCACGTAGCCTGGACATCCATATCCAGCGAAGAGGTCTGTCCATGGGCGAAGCGATAATAACCGGCGGCAGCGATCATGGCCGCATTGTCGGTGCACAGGGAAATAGGCGGGATATGAACCTTGAATTCAGTTTGATTGAGAAAAGCCTGCCGCAAAGCCTGGTTGGCAGAGACGCCGCCAGCGACCAGGATCTCTGTGGCCCTGTATTCCCTGGCCGCATCCATCGTCTTTTCGTACAGCGCATCCACGACCGCAGCCTGGAAGGAGGCCGCCAGGTCAGTGACAGGCAGTGTGCTGCTTTTCTTTTCCAGGTCGCGCACTTCACGCAGCACGGCTGTTTTCAAGCCACTGAAAGAGAAGTCCCAGGGCGCGTCCAGTTTGGCGCGCGGGAAGTTGAAGCGATGCGGGTCGCCGCCCTCGGCCGCACGTTGAATGACCGGACCGCCGGGATAACCCAATCCCAACATACGAGCGACTTTATCAAAGGCCTCACCAGCCGCATCATCCAGAGTCGCACCCAAACGTTTATATTCCAGATGGCCGGTCATCAGGTTAAGCTCGGTATGCCCGCCGGAGACCAGCAGCGCCATGAGCGGGAACTGCGGCTCATCAGGCGGAGTTTCACCAACGTTATACACCCAGGCCGAATACAAATGTCCTTCCAGGTGGTTTACACCTACCAACGGCAAACCCAGGCCAAGCGCCAACCCTTTAGCCATATTGACACCTACCACCAGCGATCCGGCCAACCCCGGTCCACGCGTGACAGCGATGACATCCACGTCACCCAGGCTGAGATGCGCCTGCGCCAGCGTCTGCTCGATGACCGGCGTGATGGCCAGCACATGCTGCCGCGAGGCCACTTCCGGGAAGACACCGCCGAAGCGGGCGTGGATCTCCATCTGCGAAGCGACCGTGGAGGCCAGCAACTCGCGTCCATTTTCGATCACGGCGCAGGCGGTCTCATCGCAGGAGGTTTCGATGGCAAGGATTCGGGCGGGTTTCAGTTCAGTCATCAGTGGTCAGTTTTCAGTAGTCAGTGGAACGGTCTATGGTCTACCGTCCACCGTCACTTCTTCCATCTCTTCATTTCTAACACAAAATCATACGGATAATCGGCCAGGATTTCCATCTTCCCATCCGGGCGCACCCAGTAGGTATCTTCGATGCGGAATCCCATGCCCTTCTCGGGATAGTATAACCCGGGTTCGACGGTGATGACCACGCCCGGAGTCAGGCGGTGATCATCGCCAATCTGGAGGCTGCTGAACGGCCGCTCGTGGATGTTGATGCCCACGCCATGTCCCAGGCTGTGGACGTAACCATCCTGCAGAGCAGTCGTATTCATCGGCGACTTGTGACCTTTCGACTCGAAATACTCGCAGGTCATGCGCTGGTATTCCTTGAAGGGAGCATTCAGGTCCATGTTCTCGACGACATTGTTATAGACTTCCTGTACCTGGTCATAGAGTTCCTGCGCTTCGGGACTGGCATAACCCAGGCTCCAGGTGCGGGTGAAATCGTAGAAATATCCGCCGCCCCGTTCCTGTGGGTAGATGTCGAAGACGATCGTCTGCCCCAGGCGTAGCAAATCGTCATGGTTGCCCTGCGAGTGCGGCACACCCGCGTCGCGGCCAATGGCAAAGATATAACCCTCGGACGGAACCGCATCCCGCTCGGCCAGCCACAGGTTGATCTTCTCCTTGACATCGCCAACTGTCAGCGGTGTGCCATCTTCTTTCAACAGCACTTCGTCAGCGCGGACCTCACGCGAAGTAAGATATTCCTGAGTCAGGCGGACAACTTCGGTTGTGCGCCTGCCCATCTCACGGATGCGCGCCACTTCGTCCTCCGATTTGGTTTCCATGGCCTGATTGAAGAGCGACTCTTCCCGTGATTCACCGACGAACTCAACCCCAGGCTCGAGTCTTTGAAAATGATTCAGCACCCCAAACATCGTACTAATATCCGTGTGACCATAGATCCCCACGCGGCCCTTTACGTCATGCGCCCTGAAGATGCGCTGTAACTGCAAGGCCAACATCAACGCCCAATCACCGTCGGCTTCCTTCAACAATTCCTGCCAGGGGTATTCGCTGAGCAGGTGTACTTTCAGGCCAGATTTGGCTGCTTCTTCACGCTCCATGTCGTTGCAGTATAAAACCGCTCCCTCGCCGCGTTTCTTGATCAGCGTGGCAGCGCTGACGTGCCCGCCGCCGGTCAGGTAATACATAGGCGGGTTGTTCTCGGCGTTGCCAACCACCAGGATGGCGTCCAGGTTTTTCTTTTGCATCAAAGCATCAATGTCAGATTTCATAGATTTCCTTTTCTTTAACGCGAATTGCACGAATGGGCGAATGATACGAATTACTTATTTTCCTTCAAGTGGTAAGCGCGGACGCGGGAGGCGAGAAGGCGTTCTTGTTTTGCCCTTCGTGTAAACTACCCGGTTGGATTGCACACGTTCCGCACCAAAATTTATTACGATGGCAAGTTCGAGGTCGGTTGCTTTCAAATAAGACAACGCTTGCTGCTCGTGGATACGGGCGATCTCACTTACTGCTTTATATTCCAATATCACCCGCTTATTGGCTACATTATCCAGAAAAAACTCACCAAGCGGTTCACCCTTATA
>CAZLOC010000390.1:0-3761 GCA_964560935.1 uncultured Anaerolineaceae bacterium
CGCGGTACGCCGCTGCGCTCGAAACCGGTCGCGATGACGGTGATGCGGATGTCGTCGGCCATGTTCGGGTCGATGACCGCACCGAAGATCATATTAACATCCGGGTGCGCGGTCTCGCGGATGATGGCAGCCGCCTGGTTGACCTCGAACAGGGTCATGTTCGGGCCGCCGGTCACGTTGAACAGCACGCCGCGCGCGCCGTCGATGGTGATATCCAACAATTGGCTGGAAATGGCTTGCTCGGCAGCGTTCTTTGCGCGGTCTTCGCCTGTGCCGGTCCCGACGGCCATCAAAGCTGCTCCGCCTTCGGACATGATCGCGCGTACGTCGGCGAAGTCCAGGTTGATCAAACCGGGAATAGTGATAAGTTCGGAAATGCCCTGAATACCCTGGTGCAGCACATCATCCGCCAGGCGGAAGGCATCCTGCAGGCTGGAACGCTTGTCCGCGATTTGCAGCAGGCGGTCATTTGGGATAGCGATCAGGGTGTGGGCGTGTTCTTTGAGCTTGCCGATACCCGCTTCGGAAGATTGCATGCGCCTGGCGCCTTCGAAGGTGAAGGGACGGGTGACCACGCCGATGGTCAATGCGCCGCATTCTTTAGCGACTTGCGCGACTACCGGGGCTGCGCCGGTGCCTGTACCGCCGCCCATGCCGGCTGTGACGAAGGCCATGTCAGAGCCTTTCATTACGTTGTACAACTCGTCGGCTGATTCTTCGGCGGCCTTGCGACCGATTTCAGGATCACCGCCTGCGCCCAGGCCACGCGTAAGCTTGTCGCCCAGGCGGACGCGGATGGGCGCCTTCGATAGGTTCAAGGCTTGCGCATCGGTGTTGACGGCAATGAATTCAACGCCCTGAATGCCCTCTTCGATCATACGATTGACGGCGTTTGAGCCGCCTCCTCCGACACCGATGACTTTGATGCGGGCGAAGGTTTCACTAGCTGCTTGCTGTTTCTTGGTCGAGTCCATTATGTTCCTCCTTGCTATAAATAATTCCGGTTTCGTATGCGGAATTTCCTATACTATGGTAATAACCTGTCGAGCCATTTCTTCACAAAACTAAAATCCATACGCTTCTCTCCTTTTGGGCGTCGTGGCCCGGGTGTCATTGTGTGGGCGTGCATGGTCAATGCCCAGCGTAACAAACCCACACTGGTCGAATAGGCTGGCGAATTGAGACGGTCTACCAGGCCAACCAGGTTCTTCGGTTCCGCCGTGCGGACGGGCAGGCCAAGCACTTCACTGGCGATGCGCTTGATGCCTGGCAGGGAACTGGTGCCGCCGGTGAGAACCATCCCGGCTGGCAAGAGGCCGTCATAACCGGAACGCTTGATCTCTTGCAGGGTCAAACGGAAAACCTCTTCTACGCGCGCCTCGATGATGTGCGCCAGATCCTGGCGGTTGATCTGTACCGCGTGCTCCTCACCAAAGGGACGGATGCTGAAGTATTCGTCTGCGCCGACTTCACCACGCACAGCGTGCCCATGTTGCTTTTTGATTTCTTCGGCCTGTGCTACAGGCAGGTGCAGGCCGTGCGCCACATCCTGTGTGACGTGATTGCCGCCTACGGCCAGCACCATGGTGTGCCATACGTCGCCGTCAACATAGATGGCCAGGTCGGTGGTGCCGCCGCCAATGTCGCACACCGCCACACCCATCTCGCGTTCCTGGTCTGTCAGCACTGCTTCTGCCGAAGCCAATGGATTGAGAACGAATTGCTGGATTTTCACGCCCGCTGCTTCGACACATTTTCGCAAGTTGTCCACGGTTGCATTGGCGGCGGTGATGATGTGCGCCTCCACCTCCAGACGATACCCATGCATCCCGACTGGCGAGCGAATGCCGTCCTGACCATCTACCGAAAAGCCGCGTTGGATGACATGCACGATCTCGCGGTCATGGGGGATGGCCACAGCGCGCGCCTGGTCCAGGACGCGCAAAACGTCGTATTCTTCGATCAATCCATTGCTCACACCTACTGAGCCGCGGCTGTTGACGGAAGAAACGTGTGCGCCTGCCATACTGACCAGCGCAGTGGTGATTTCCAGGCCAGAAGTGCTCTCGGCGCGCTTCACGGAGCGCGTAATGGCTTGTGAGGCTGCATCCAGATCTACAATGGTGCCTTTTTTGATGCCTTCCGACGGCTCGATACCCACACCCAGGATACGGATGGAGTTTTCATCTTCGATCCGCCCAACGAGGGTGCAGACTTTGGTCGTACCGACGTCAATTCCTACAACAATCTCTTCCATGATTATTGTTCTTCCGCTTCTACTTCTATTTCGACTTCAACCTGCTCCAAACGATAAAACGGAGCACTGGGATAAGACACATTAATCAGAATGGGCCGTATACCGCGTTGCGCCAGCCAATCGACCATGGCCTGATACACGAGAACTTTCGCTTCGATATCATCTCCGCTATGGCCGAAAATAGCCTGCCAACCACGCCCATCGGTCCAACTGAGACCTGTGGCCGGGTGGTACAAAATAGGCGTTCCCGGTGGAACGTGGGGAGCCAGCGCTATAAGCGCTTTGACTGTCTGCTCGGAAATGAAAGGAGCAGGGGCCAATAGCTCCTCTTCCGGGACGCTCACCGGCGCTTGTCCTGTCTCGTCTGAGTCAAGGCTGGCTGGAACTGGCGTGGACATGGCCGGCGGCGCGCTCAAAGCCTGGACAACGATCAGGCCCGGCGCATCACCCCGCGGACGAAAAGCCCTTCCCGTTTCGTCGATCCAGGTGTAGCCGCCATCCTGCTGCCACAGGATGACCGGCTGCCGCTCGATTACATTAACGGCGACGATATTCGGCAGGGAGACGGTCACATCAACGGAGGCAAGCTCGGGGTAGTTGCGAAGCACGTGCATCTCGATCTGTTCAGGGACGAGCAGGAAGACAGGATATCCGTTCAAGCCCAGCACGCTGTTGATCTCGTCCGCCGAGATGCGCTGGTTGCCGGTCACTTGCGCCATAGTCACGCGGAAATCGGGCATGCTCCAGAACAAGTACAGCCCGGTTCCGAAAAGCAGCACCAGGAAGAAGGAGAGCAAGCGCCATCTGAGGCGGATTCTCATGCGCGGTAGCGATAATGCGCGGATTTTGGGAAGCGGCAGGCTGATGTCAGCGTTGAAACGCCGTTTCCCGGCTTTCTTGCGGCGCTCGATGGCAAAATCGTTGACCACGCCGCGAGACGTGATGGGTGGCAGCTCACGGTAGCCGCTCTTTGCCCGGGACTGTTTCTTCTGCGGGCGTGGCGCACGTGTCTGCCGTTGTACGGTTGCCTGTTGCTCATGCTCCTGTTGTTGCTGTTGCCGAATCTGTTCCAGGCGGCGTTGGCGCACGACTTCGGAGCGGGAGATGGTCTTTTTCTCGCTCATGCCTCACTCCGGTATTCGTGCTTGATGCGGCCACGTTCGGCTTTGCGTTCCAAAGCCAGTTCGATCAGGCGGTCTACCAGTTTGGCGTAGGGCAGGCCGCTGGCATCCCACAGTTTGGGATACATACTGATCTGGGTAAAGCCAGGGATGGTGTTGACTTCGTTCAGGTAGATGGCATTCGTATCTTTTTCGACGAAGAAATCGACGCGCGCCATCCCGGCGCAATCGATGGCTTTATAGGCGCGGACGGCAATTTGCCGGATAAGCTCGGTCGTCTCCGGGGGCAACGGGGCAGGGATGATCAAACCCGAAGTGCCGTCCACGTATTTGGATTCGTAGGAGTAGAACTCGCGACTGGGTTCCACTTCGCCGGGCACGGA
>CAZLOC010000391.1:0-3759 GCA_964560935.1 uncultured Anaerolineaceae bacterium
GCGCAGGCGAAATTTTGTGCTTCCCGCGACCGACAAAACGTAACGTTCGCTGGGCTGGAAGTTGCCACGCCAATACTGCGCATCGAAGCGCGCTTCGCCTGTTCGTCCCTGCGGGTCGATCAACACCTCCCAGTTCAAGATGGGGGATTTGGGATTTTGTGTCGCCTTGGGCCACAGGTGCTGGATTTCCGTCTTTAGGAATTCGAGCGCCTGGGCTTTTGCGCGCGCTGTGACCTTTTCTTGCGTGTCGCCCGGCTCGTCCTGGATGACACCGCACCAGTATGCGATCGTCTTCAGGTCATATTCATCCGGCCAGTTCTCGCGTTCGACCAACTGCTGCTCGCTCCAGACCGTGCTCAAGGGCTCGATATAGGTAACGCCCAACGCGCGCGGGTCATACCTCCAGCCCAGGCCGGTCGTCAGGTCCCGGTTGACCCACAGCTGGAAGGCCTGTGTCATGACTGTTTTAACATTGGAGACCATATCCTGCCAGTTATCATTGTGATGGATGATGTCATCGCAGATCGCCGGCAGGCCCGCAATCGAGATGCCCAGGATGACTTTGTCGAAGTCCTGTCCCTTTTGCAGCAGGATAGGCGCGACGCCCAGCGGATTGAGCTCATATTCGAAGTTAATCCCCTTCTTCTGAAGTTCCGCGCCGTTTTCCAGTTCGTACCATTGCGGTTGGCTGGGGAAACAGGGCAAGCCCTTGACCAGGATCAACGGGTCATATTCATCGACCGTCAATTGCACCTGCGGGACGACCTCGATGCTCGTGATTTCCCTTGTGTCATGGTCTGCATTCAGGCTGGTGACCGCGTGGAAGAACTTGAATTTCACACCGCGCCTTTTCAATACCTGATAGAAAGGAACGAAAACCGTGTCGCCCATGCCCGCCTGCATCTGCCAGGACATGGCCCCTTTGTAGGTAAAGATCAGACGCAGGATGACGTTGACCGCCGTCCCTGCGGCGAAATTCGGTTTGGACAGGTCGCCGTCTTCATAGCCGAAGACCAGGTCATACGCAGCCTGCACAGGCGGGCCGCTCTTGATCGTCGGTTCTTCGCGCGCGCCGTGCTTCAACATCCAGGCGGAAAACTCCTGATCGTCCACACTGCTGAACCCTTTGGTCAGCAACTCATCTTCGATGATGCCGCACAGCACGGCGCTGCCGGTATCGAAGATGATGAATAACGCCCGTAATTCATCGTCATCAATATGAGGCTCGATGACATGCTCCCACAGCCAGGCCTTGAAGTCGCTCAACATGCTGCAGAGATAGGAATGATGTTCGGGGGCAGTGTGTCGGGCCGGGTTGCTCCGTCTGGCCTGGGTCAGTTGTCGGCTGAGCGAGAGCATTTTCAGGACGAAGCGTTCCTTTTCGAGCGCAGTCCACTTCGCATCCAGTTCCTTCTCCAGGTTGTCCCACCATTGAGGGCGGTCGGCATGCTTCGGTTCGGATTTTTTCGGCGCGGCGATCACTTCGGGACGAGAATCCAGCACACCCTTGAAAGCCTTCCAGACCCATTGGACGAACTCATCGGCCATATCCCAGAAGGTCGGCAGTACGGTGCCGTCACCCGGCTTCGAAAAATTGGTCGGGAAGGTGATCGGCCAGTCCACCTCACGGTCCTGGTAGCGTTCGAAGAAAACGAAGCTGCTGCCCGGCTTGAAAGCATCCTCCCACGTGGCGAGCGGGGCCTGCGGGGGACGGCCCAACTCCTGATAGCACTTTCGCATGGCCCGGAAGGCGTTTTCATACAGGCCGAACCACAAGTGCAGGCCGTGCTCTTCGTTGCGGCGCTGGCGTTCCTGGTTGCGCCCGCTCGCGCCCTTGCCGCCGATGCGCCAGCCCAGTTGGTAGATCGTGATGTCGTACTGGCTGGCAAGCTCCGGCGTATCGGTCAGGCAGAACGCAGCCGAGATGGCGCCCATGCCCCCACCTAAAATGGCGATCTTGGTTTTGGACGTAGAATTTGCCATTTTGCCCTCCTAGAGCCAGGGATCTTTCTCGCCGGGGATGTCTTTCGGGAGCCCACAAATGGCGCGCGAGGCCTGCATGCCCGATGCCACCGCGGATTCGACATGGCCCACATTGAACCCGTTCAACAGCCAATCGCCGGTCAGGTACAGGTTGTCGTACCCGGAGCCGTCCGCGCGCAGGCGGTACTGGGTGCTGCCCGCCACGGACTGGACGTAGCGCTCGCTGGGCACATAATTCGCGCGCCAGAACTGCGCATCGAAACGCGCCTCGCCGTTACGATCCTGCGGGTCGATCAAAACGTTCCACTCGAATTCAGGCTTGCCCCGGCCTCTGGGTCGCACCACCCTGGGCCACATATGGCCGACGTGGTCGTTCATAAAATTCATCCCGTTGGTTTTCACGCGCGCCATGGCCTGCTCGAACGTTTCACCGGGTATCTCTTTCATCACGCCACAGACATACGTAATATTGCCCAAGCCATAGTTTGCGGGCCAGTTCTCTCTATCCAGCAACTGGTCCATGTTGCAGACCGTATCGAGCGGCTCGACGTAGCTCCCTATGATCGCCTGCGGGTTGAATTCCCAACCCAGGCCCTCGTGCAGGGTCTTATCCACCCAAACTTGAAAAGCCTGTGTGCGGACGGTCCTGACATATTCCGTCATATCCTTCCAGGCTACATTTTGTTTGATGAGATCCCGGCAAATGTAGGGCAACGCGCCGAGCGAAATGCCCAGGACGACAAGATCGAAATCCTGTCCTTTTTTTAACGTGATCGGCGTAGCATCCAGCGGGTTGTAATCCTCTTCGAAATTGGTCCCTCTCGCCTTCAATCGTTCCCCATCCTGGAGTTGGTCCCACAAAGGTTCGCTGGGCCAGCAGGGCAAATCGCGGACGAGGATCAGCGGATCGTACTCCCCGACTGTGAGCTTTACCTGTGGGATTATCCTGATCTCCGAGACCTCCTTCGCATCGGGACTCACGACCAGCTGGTCCACGCAGTGGAAGAATTTGAACTTCACCCCGCGCCTCCCCAGGACTTCATAGAATGGGGAGAAAATCGTATCCCCCATCCCCGCCTGCATCTTCCAGTACATCGCCCCTTTATAGGTCATCACCATCCTCAATGCGCCAGATAGCGCCGTACCCGCAGCTAGATTTGGCTTATCGGTGTCGCCACCTTCGAAGGCAAAGGCTACATCGTACATCGCTTTCAGAACCGGGTTGCTCGGCAGGGTCAGGGTGGGATATTCCCTTGCCCCGTGCTCGCGCAGCCATTCCAGCAGTTCCTTGCCATCCACCGAAGCAAATCCGTTTTCCAGGATCCCGTCCTCATGGATGCCGCATAACATGGTCGTTCCCGTATCGAAAATCACGAAAAGCTCGCGCAGCGCCTGGTGGTCCATGTGCGGTTCTACCCAGGCATCCCACAGCCAGGTTTTGAACCCGGTGAGCATCTCGCAGAACATGGAATGATGCTCTCTGGTTGCGTTCACTCCGTCGGTCTTGCTATGCACCTGCGCCATGTGACGCGCCAGGGCGAGCAGTTTGAGTTCTTCGTAGCGCCGTACGTGAGAAATATCCGCATCCAATTCTTCCACCAATTTGTCCCACCAGTGTGGCTTCTCCCAGGTCGACGGGGTTTTCGGAGCAACTTTGAATCCTATTATCCCAAATACCGCATCTAACAAACGCTTCCACCACGGCAGTGTGCTTCCGCTGGATGGCACAAAAGGATCCTTTTCGTAGGTAGCATCGTGGAATATCTCCCAGATCCA
>CAZLOC010000392.1:0-3739 GCA_964560935.1 uncultured Anaerolineaceae bacterium
TCATCAGCCAGTCGGGCGCGCTGTGTACCGCCGTGCTCGACTGGTCGTTCAAGGAGCATGTCGGCTTTTCGGCCTTCGTCTCCATCGGCTCCATGCTGGATGTCGGCTGGGGCGACCTGATCTACCATCTCGGCGACGACCCGCACACCCAGAGCATCGTGATCTACATGGAAACCATCGGCGACGCGCGCTCCTTTATGTCTGCTGCGCGCGAGGTGGCGCTGACCAAACCGATCATCGTCATCAAACCCGGGCGCACCGAAGGCGCGGCGCGCGCGGCCGCCTCCCACACCGGCTCGCTGACCGGCTCGGACGAGGTGCTGGAGACCGCCTTCCGGCGCTGTGGTGTGTTGCGCGTGAAAACCATCGGCGAGATCTTCTCGATGGCCGAAGTGCTTTCCAAGCAGCCGCGCCCCAAGGGTCCCCATCTCACCATCCTGACCAACGCGGGCGGTCCCGGCGTGCTGGCTGTGGACGCGTTGATCACCAGCGGCGGGGAGCTGGCCGAAATCTCGCCGGAGGCCATGGGTAAATTCAATGAAATCCTGCCGCCGCAGTGGAGCCACAACAACCCGGTCGATATCCTCGGCGATGCCTCCCTGGAGCGTTACGCCCAGGCGCTGGAAGTGGCTGCCCAGGATGAGAATAGCGACGGCTTGCTTGTGGTTCTGACTCCCCAGGCGATGACCGACCCCACCGCCACCGCCGAAGCGCTCAAAGACTATGCCCGGAGCTACGACAAGCCCATCCTGGCCTCCTGGTCAGGCGGACAGGACATCGCCGCAGGCGAGTCGATTCTCAACAAGGCCGGCATCCCGACCTTCATGTATCCCGACACGGCCGCGGAAGCTTTTGCCTATATGTGGAAATTTACGGACATTTTAAAGGCGCTGTACGAGACCGTCAGCCTGACGGATCATGGCAACGGTGCGCACGCGGACCGTGAAACTGCTTCCGCTATCATACAGGATGCGCGCCGTTCAGGCCGTCTCTTGTTAACGGAAGCAGAATCCAAGGCGCTGCTGGCGGCTTACGGCATCCCGACCGTGCCTACACTCATCGCAAAAACCGCTGACGATGCTGTCGCAAAAGCCGGGGAACTGGGTTATCCCGTAGTGCTCAAACTGCATTCGGAAACGGTCACCCACAAAACGGACGTGGGCGGCGTGCAGCTCAACTTAAACGGCGAGCAGGCCGTCCGGTCCGCGTTCGAAGCGATCAAAGGGGGAGTGACCAAAAAACACAGCGCGGAGGATTTCCTCGGCGTCACCGTCCAGCCCATGGTCAAACTGGAAGATGCCTATGAATTGATCATCGGTTCCAGCATCGACCCGCAGTTTGGACCGGTCGTGCTGTTCGGCATGGGCGGTCAACTGGTGGAAGTCTTCAAAGACCGCTCATTGGGATTGCCCCCGCTCAACACCACCCTGGCCCGGCGCATGATCGAGCGCACGAAGATCTTCGCGGCGCTCAAGGGTGTGCGCGGGCGTCCGCCGGTAGATATCGCCGCGCTGGAACAATTAATGGTGCATTTCAGCCAACTGGTGGCCGAACAACCCTGGATCAAAGAACTGGATATCAACCCGCTGCTGGCTTCGCATGAGGGCCTGCTGGCGCTGGATGCGCGCGTTTTGATCCATGAAGCCAAAGATGAAAACGTGTTACCCAGGCTGGCAATCCGCCCGTATCCCAGCCAGTATATCGCCCCCTGGACGATGAAGGACGGCACGAATGTGGTCATCCGCCCCATCAGCGCCGAAGACGAAATGCTCATGCGCGGCTTCCACGCCTCGCTCTCGGACCGGACTGTTTATATGCGCTACCTATCCCCAATGATGCTTAGCACGCGCATCACCCACGAGCGCCTGGCACGTATGACCCACAACGACTACGACCGCGAGATCGCGCTGGTTGTGGAAGGCCAAAACGAGCAGGGCGAAAAAGCCATCCTGGGCGTTGGTCGCCTGAGCAAATTGCGCGGCACGGATGAAGAAGCGCGTTTCACCATGCTGATCTCCGACCGCTACCAGGGCAAAGGCCTGGGCAAGGAATTGCTGACCCGTATCATCAAGATCGGCCGGGACGAGAAGATCAAGCGTATTATCGCGCTGATGTCACCGGAGAATGAGGCCATGAAAAGATTGTGCCGGGCAGTAGGGTTCTCTTCGTTCGAGGTTGATTCGCAAAACGGTATGCTGAAAGCACAGATCCAGTTATAAACCAATTCCTGCACCTGCCATTACACAGCGGTAACCTGATAGATTTGTAAGAGGTTACCGCAAGTATCATTAAATACGGCCACGGTCGTCATTCCCATGTTTGTCGGCTCCATCGTAAACTCCACATTCAGATTTTTCAGTCTGGCATACTCATTTTGAATGTCGTCGACCTGGAATGCTGTGAACGGTATTCCATCTTTTACAAGGGCTTCCTTGAGAGCCTTCATAGCAGGATAATCGGCGTTTGGCTCGAGAAGCAACTCGACGCCATCCGGTTCTTCAGGTGAGACAACTGTTATCCACCGAGCGCCGTTTCCTAATGGGATATCTCTCTTTGCCACAAAACCCAATACCTCTGTATAAAACTTCAATGCCTTATCGTAGTCATCGATGGATACACTGGTCAGTTTGATCTTCATCCTATTTATCCTTTCCTCAGAATTTGAGTGGCCGCACGGCAATCGAGTTGACGAAATTCACTGGGACTGAGGCCATACTGCTGTTTGAACGCCTTACTAAAAGCCGCATGGGTATCGTAACCTGCAGCAATCGCAACCTCTGTAATATCCACCGCGCCCATGCGCAGTTTTCGCCCCGCGCGTTCCATGCGCACACGACGGACATAGCTGGCAATGTTATCGCCTACACAGGATGTGAAGATGCGATGAAAGTGGGGCACAGAAAAACCGGCGACCGCCGCCAATACTTCTCGAGTAAGCGGTTCGTCAATGTGCTCGCAGATATACTGCTTGACATCGTTGATGCGTTCGTCATAACCTGGAAAGCCTTGTAAGTCAGCCAGCATACGCGAATTATAGTATATCAGAACACCTGTTCGCTATTCCAAACGTATCATCGTGTGCACGCAAAACATGTCAGGGACAAACCGCGAAAATGGGTGTGGGGCGTGCTTCGCACGCCCCACACCCAGCGGTACTTTCTGACTACCTTTGCATGCACACCGTATCATCCTATCAGCGCAGCGACCAGTTCCCTGCAAAAATCGGGGATGTCTGCCACTACCCGCCCCCAGACCAGGTTGCCATCGCGAAAAGCTGGTTCATCCACCCAGGTTGCTCCGGCATTGATCAGGTCATCTTTGATGCCGAGTGAGCCTGTCGCGCGCCGCCCCTTGAGGATGCCAGCAGAGATCGGCACAAGCCCTCCGTGACAGATGATGCCGATAACCTTACCAGCTGCGTCCATCTCTTTAACAAGGTCCGTTACAGCTTCGTATCGCCTTAATTTGTCAGGAGCCCAGCCGCCGGGGATAACCAAGGCATACAAGTCGCTGCTGTTCAATGACTCAATGGTTACATCCGGGATGATTTCAAGTCCATTTTTGCCAGTGACAGGGTCAAGGCTTAATCCTGCTCCGAGGACTTCCGCCCCTTCCTCATGCAAACGCATATAGGGCACGAAAAATTCCAAGTCTTCGACGCCCGATGCAACGAGAACCGCTATTCGTTTTCCATTCAAACGCATGATATTTTTTCCTTTCAAGATGTTTTGCAACATTA
>CAZLOC010000393.1:0-3736 GCA_964560935.1 uncultured Anaerolineaceae bacterium
ACCGACATACCCGACGAGAGGGCTCGCGCCGCCGGCCAGTCGCCCAAGGCCATGCTCAAGGCCGACAAGGACACCGGCCGCATCCAGCTCGACAGCGAAACCACGCTCGCCGGTATTCCGCCCGAGGCCTGGGACTACAAGCTCGGCAACCGCTCGGCGCTGGAATGGATACTCGACCAGTACAAGGAAAAGAAGCCCAAGGACCCGACCATCCGCGAGAAATTCGATACCTACCGTTTCGCCGATTACAAGGAAAAGGTGGTCGACCTGCTCATGCGTGTGACGACGGTAAGTGTCCGCACGGTTGAGGTTGCGGTTCAGATGCGTGCCGCAGTGCGATAGCCAGTTCGGACTGGCTATCGCACTGCGCTAGCAAGGTCGTACATTAAGGGAGGAACAATATGGGAATCGACGTTGATCTCATTAGCTTTGATGAAGCGCTTGATCAGGGTGCTGTCCTAAACAAGAGACACCTCTTGCTGGGGAACGGCTTTAGCCGCGCGCTAAGAGATGACATATTTTCCTACGCTGCGCTATTCGATAGGGCCGAATTCCACACGCTATCACCCTCCGCACGTGGAGCATTTGACGTACTTGGCACCACTGATTTTGAAGTGGTGATGCGGGCGCTGAAGGCTGCCGCTTCCTTGGTCGAAATCTATGAAGGCGACAACCCCGCGCTGGCAGAACGACTCCGTACAGATGCAGATGGCCTTCGAGAGTTATTGGTAAGAACTATCGCAGCTAACCATCCGGCGAGGCCTGGTGATGTTTCTATCCAATCCTATGAAAGATGCCGCTCGTTTCTCTCCTGCTTTAACACTATTTATACGTTGAACTATGACTTGCTGCTTTACTGGACGCTAATGCAGCAAGAACTTGAGCCGGCCGTTCATTCAGATGATGGCTTCCGAACGCCTGATGATGGGCCGGAAGATTACGTTACGTGGGAGGTCGAGAAAACGGATAGTCAAAATGTCTTCTATCTGCATGGCGCTTTGCACATATTTGATGGTGGATCGGAGATAAAAAAATACACGTGGGTGAATGCCGGAATACCTTTGATCGATCAGATTAGGGACGCGCTTCAGCATGGCTTATATCCATTGTTCGTGGCCGAAGGGCAGAGCAGCCAAAAGCTGGCAAGGATCAAACACAATGAATTCTTGGGGCGGGCCTATCGCAGTTTCGCGAAAATTGGTGGTGGGCTATACGTCTATGGTCACTCGATGGCTGAGAACGATGAGCACATCACTAAACTAATCGAAAAAAATAAAATCTCGCATCTATTCATTGGCTTGTATGGCGACCCTAATTCTGAAGGGGCGCAACGCATTATTGAGCGTGCTTACAAGGCCAAGGCAGCGCGCCCGCTAAAGCGTCCCTTAGACGTGGCATTTTTTGACGCTTCTTCTGCTCAGGTTTGGGGTTGATCGAAAACCATAAGGTTCAGTTCAGCTTCGAATAATTTGTAGGTTTATATGAACAGAAATTTACTGATATGCCAATCCAACACGCCATCTGGAAAGTCGGAGACAAGCCCGAGCCACTCTTAGAAAGCCAACTCGCCAGTGAGCAGAAGCTGGAAGAGATGATCGTGCGTGATCCGCGCATTCTCTCTAGTGAGTGGCTAATGATAGGCCGGCAGGAAATCACCAGCCACGGCGGCCGTATCGATTTATTGGCCATCGCGCCCGACGGTTCATTAGTGCTAATTGAATTGAAGCGGGACCGCACACCGCGCGAGATCATCGCCCAAGCACTGGACTATGCCTCCTGGGTGGAGCAGCTGACCCCGGATAAGATTGCTCAGATTTATCAGCGTTTCTCCAACGGCGGCAACCTGGACGAGGCTTTCCGTCAGCGCTTCGGCACGGAACTGGATGAGGAGACGCTTAACCAGTCGCATCAGATCATCATCGTCGCGTCCGAACTAGACGGGGCGACCGAGAGAATCCTCGGCTACCTTAACGCCCGCGACATCGCCATCAATGCCGTGTTCTTCCAGGTATTCCAGCACGGCGACGGACAACTATTGAGCCGCGCATGGCTCATTGATCCAGGTGAGACCCAGGCCAATGTGGCCAGCACCACCAAGGGAAAGGGCGAGAAAGAGCCCTGGAACGGGGAGTATTACGTCTCGTTCGGAGACTTGAGCTCACGAAGCTGGGAGGATGCACGCCAGTATGGCTTCATAAGTGCGGGAGGCGGAAGCTGGTATAGCCAGACTCTGAGGCTGCTATCACCCGGTGACAGGGTGTGGGTGAAGATTCCCAAGACCGGCTATGTCGGCGTTGGCTTGGTTACAGAAACTGTGCGCCCTATCAAGGAATTCACGGTGCAGGCGCCGACCGGCCAGCGACCTGCGCTGGATGTGTTAAAGCACGCAGAGCATTACAGGCCTGACGCCGATGATCCAGAGAAGGCGGAATACTTCGTGCGCGTGGCGTGGCTGGATACCGTGCCTGCAACAAATGCGGTGAACGAGGTAGGCCTCTTCGGCAACCAGAACACCGTTTGCCAGCCAACCACCCCTAAGTGGCGTCATACGGTGGAACGGTTGAAGTCATACTTTTTGAAGTGGGATGACCAAACCGTCTGAACATGATGGGGAATTCACTACCATAAGGCGGTGCTGGGCCCAACCCGCCTCGTCAACTAGGTGACATCCAATGGCTGAAAATTTCGGTTTCCCCAATTACTTTGACCGTGAGCAATTCCGTCTGGATATCGAGCAAGAAGCCAGGCGACCGTTTTCCGATGACCCCGTGGAAATTGCCATTCGCGAATTCGGCATTCGTTACGTTGTCGAGGCGCCGCCGACAATGCCCTTCGCGGAGGTCACGCGAACGGTGAGGGAATTGCTTCATCCCCAGTTTGCCGTTGAACCTCTTTTTGTTGACTACGAGAACAGCCCAGTCCCGGAGGGACTTCGTCCCTTTTACCTGGCCAGTTTGGCCGGAGTGAGTTTTGATGATTTGACGCAGAGCCCCTATGAACCAGCCTATGCTCTGCTCGCGCAAACGCCATTTCTCAGTGTCGAGCCGGATTTACCTTACACACAGTTTCTCGGCGGGCCTGCCGTTGGCGTCGCCTCTGCGAGCCCGAAACGTCCCATCGACAAGGCTTGGTCGCTCAGGAATATAAGTGCGGACAAGGCTTGGATGGTTGTTGCTCCCCCGTCGGGAATGCAAGACGGACGCGGTGTTGCTGTGGCGCACCTGGATACAGGGTGGACTGATCATCTTGACCTAGACAGCCCGAATTTCGATTGGTCGCGAGCCATGGACTTCATTACCTATAAGGGGACGGCGGAAGACCCGCTGACTTACCGCGGTAATCCAGGTCATGGAACCCGTACGGGTAGCGTGATCATGAGCAGAGGTGGCCTGAGCAAGACGGACACCACTCCACCTGGAGAAATCACTGGGGTTGCACGCGAAGTGACTTACGTTCCGGTGCGGTGCATCAAGAGTGTCGTCGTCATCACCAATGCGGAAGTGGCACGTGCTGTTCGTTATGCGACTGCAACTGCTTGCGATGTGCTTTCTATGAGCCTGGGCGGTCGGCCGATGAAAGCGCTCCAGTTGGCGATAGAGGATGCAGTGGCCAAAGACAGACTGGTTGTCTGCGCCTCTGGGAATAAGGTTGGATTAGTCGTTTGGCCGGCACGTTACCCCGCATCGATAGCCGTGGCGGCAAGCAATGAAAAGGATCAACCATGGGCGTACACAAG
>CAZLOC010000394.1:0-2253 GCA_964560935.1 uncultured Anaerolineaceae bacterium
GTCACCATCCCGCATAAGCAAAACGTCATCCCGCTGCTGGACGAACTGACACCTACGGCTCGGACTATCGGTGCGGTCAACACCATTTCCATGCAAAACGGCAAACTGACCGGCGATAACACCGACGCGCCGGGATTTCTGTCTGATTTGAGAAAATTTCTCACCACGGAGACCACAGAGAACGCTGAGAAAACCCGAAAAAACTCTGTGAACTCCGTGCGCTCTGTGGTAAATAAAAATGCCCTTGTGCTTGGCGCAGGTGGCTCGGCACGCGCTGTGATTTATGCGCTCGTCAATGATGGGTGGGCGATCACCATCGCTGCCCGCCGCATCGAACAGGCCCAAGCGTTCATCGCCCAATTTCCAACTCCCAATCCCCGAATAACGAGTATTGAATACTGCTCTACCGCTCTCTACTCTCTACTCTCTACTCTCTCCCTCATCGTCAACGCCACCCCGCTCGGCATGAGCCCCAACGTGGACGCCTCTCCCTGGCCTACCGACCTGAACTTCCCACCCAACGCCGCTGTCTACGACCTGGTTTACAATCCACGTGAGACGAGACTGGTTAGAGATGCCCGCGCCGCCGGACTCCCCGCCACCACCGGCCTGGGGATGCTCATCGAGCAGGCAGCCCTGGCCTTTGAAATCTGGACTGGCTGCGCCCCGCCACGCGATATTTTATGGAACGCTGTTGAAAACTGATCACTGGTTACTGATAACTGGAGACTGAAATGCCCCTACGCTTCCTCACCGCCGGAGAATCTCACGGCCCTGCCTTGACCGCCATCCTGGACGGCATGCCCGCTGGTCTGTCGCTCGAAGCATCCATCATCGACCACGAACTGGCCCGCCGCCAAAAGGGCTACGGCTCCGGCGGACGGATGAAGATCGAGAAAGACGCTGTCAAAATCTTGAGCGGCGTCATGGCTGGCGAGACGACCGGCGCGCCGATTGCGCTGCTGGTCGAAAACGCCGACCATGCCAAATGGAAGGGTAAAGCCGTCGAGCCGCTGACGACGCCAAGGCCTGGTCACGCCGACCTGACCGGGGCAGTCAAGTACGGCTACCGGGATTTGCGTCTCACGCTGGAGCGTTCGTCGGCGCGCGAGACGACCATGCGGGTTGCGGCCGGGGCGATTTGCAAGCACTTTCTGGCACAGTTTGGGATCATCGTCGGCGGGTACGTTAAATCCATCGGGGAGGTGGATGCCGATTTTGGCGGGAGCAGTTACCCGGTCCGGTTCGAGGCGGCGGAGGAAAATGACGTGCGCTGCCCCGATCCGGTCGCGACGGAGAAGATGCGCGCTCGCATCGAAGAAATCATCCACGGCAAAGACACTCTGGGCGGCATACTCGAAATCGTCGCTCTCAACCTGCCTGTCGGCCTGGGTTCCTACTCCCAGTGGGACCGTCGTCTCGAAGCCCGGCTGGCGCAGGCGGTGTTGTCGGTGCAGGCGATGAAGGGCGTGGAGATCGGCGATGCCTTCGAAAATGCGAGATTACCGGGCACGCAGGCGCATGATGCAATCGCCCTCACCCCTGGCCCTTCTCCCAAACTGGGAGAAGGGAAGCTGGTCCGCCCTACCAACCATGCGGGCGGGACCGAGGGCGGTGTGACTAATGGCCAGCCGCTTGTCATCCGGGTTGCGATGAAGCCGATCGCCACCACCCTCACCCCACAAATGACGGTGGACCTGGCGACCGGGCAGGAAGGCCCTACGAAATACGAGCGCTCCGATTTCTGCCCTGTGCCGCGCGCTGTGCCTATCCTCGAAGCGATGGTGGCCTTTGTCCTGGCCGACGCATTGATCGAAAAACTGGGCGGCGACTCGCTGACCGAGATGCAGCCGCGCTTCGAAACCCTGCGACAGGCCCGCCTCGAAGACCTGCCCATGGACAATCATCCGCACGTCTGGTGGGAGTGAGCATGCATATTTTCCTTTACGGTTCCTCAGGCAGTGGAAAGTCTACGGTTGGGAAATTGCTTTCTCAAGCCATCAATTTACCTTTCCTTGATTTGGATACCAAGATTGAAGATGTCGCTGGGCAAACTATCCCGCAGATCATGGCTGGACAAGGAGAGACTGCTTTTCGAGATGCAGAAACTAATGCATTGCAAAAAGCTGTTTTGGGAGTAGATAAAATCATCGCCCTGGGCGGCGGGGCGCTGCTGCGGGACGAAAACCGTACGCTGGCCGAAACCACGGGACAGGTCATCCTGCTTGATGCGGATCTGCCCACCCTCGTGGC
>CAZLOC010000394.1:2353-3732 GCA_964560935.1 uncultured Anaerolineaceae bacterium
TCATTGCCGACCCGGCTTTGTTCGATCTATGCGCCCAGGGCTGGGAGGCGGTCATTGCCCGCCTGCCGGAAGTGGTGCGGCGCGGCATGGCCGTCAAGGTGAAAGTGATCGAAGAAGACCCCTACGAGAAAGGCGTCCGGGCAGCGCTCAATCTGGGACATACGATCGGGCATGCGGTAGAACTGGTCAGCGGGTTCAGCTTGCTGCATGGTGAGGCCGTGGCGATCGGGATGGTGGCCGAGGCCCGGCTGGCCGAACGTTTATCGGTTGCAAGCCCAGGCTTGTCAGGTGCGATTGCAGAGTCGCTTTTGGCGCTGGGACTGCCCGTCGAAATCCCTGAAAATTTAAGCCGTGATGAGCTCATCCGTGCCATGCAAGTGGATAAGAAAAAAGCGAAAGGCGTGGTCCGTTTTGCGCTGCCGGTGGGAATCGGCGAGGTCAAAGTGGGAGTGGAAGTAAAAAATTTGGAGGAGGCCCTATGAAAGTCCTGGTGTTACACGGTCCCAATCTGAACTTACTCGGCACGCGCGAGCCTGAAGTATATGGTTCGATGAGCCTGGATGAGATCAATGCGCGGCTGGTCGAGCAGGGTCGTGAACTTGGGGTTGAAGTGACCTGCCAGCAGTCGAATCATGAGGGCATATTGATCGATGCTTTGCAGGATGCGCGGGCATGGGCTGGTGGCGTGATATTTAATCCTGGCGGGTACACGCATACGTCGGTGGCGTTGCGGGATGCGATTGCGGCGATCGGCATCCCTGTAGTGGAAGTGCATCTATCGAATGTCTATGCGCGCGAGGAATTTCGGCACAAATCGCTGCTCTCGGCGGTGTGCAAAGGGAAGATTACCGGGCTGGGCTGGTGGTCTTACAAGTTGGCGCTGACTTATCTGATGGAGGCTGGGCTTTCTTAAAATCCAACCAAGCGTCAATTTTTGGACACCTCGCCTAATCATGGCGGGGACACGGACTACACAGAATTTACGGAATCGATCCGTAATAAAACGGAAGAAAATCCGTTCCGTCCGTGGCATCCGTGTCCAAAGAGAGAGTAAATTGCGCCTTTAAGAATGCCCTCGTGGACTCGCCGAGCGGGTAGGCCGGATACCCAACCCTGGGCTATAATCGGGAAATGGCAACCTGGATTGCACATCTGCGCATTGCCGAAAATTTACTCGCTTATATTCCAAACCTTGACCCTGGCCAGTTTGCGATTGGCAGCGTTGCGCCTGATTCCGGTATCCCTAACGAGAACTGGGAGAAATTCAACCCGCCGCCAGAAGTGACGCATTTCAAGCGCAGCGCGAGCGTTCACAAGGACATCGCTGATCTCGATTTCTATCGCGGCTACCTGGCGGAGGTCGCGCCTGATGATATGGG
>CAZLOC010000395.1:0-3728 GCA_964560935.1 uncultured Anaerolineaceae bacterium
TAGGCCAGTAGCTCAATTGGTAGAGCACTCGTCTCCAAAACGAGCGGTTGAGGGTTCGAGTCCTTCCTGGCCTGCCTAAAGGGCAACGCCGTCCGTACGAAGGCGGCGTTTTAGCCGTAAGAATGCAAGTAAGGAGATTGGCTTGGCTACTAAGAAGGATTCCAAAAAGCAGAACGCAATCCAACGGTTTACCCGCGAAACCGTTGGTGAATTGCGTAAGGTCTCCTGGCCAACTCGCCAGGAAGCATGGCAGCTAACCTTGATCGTGCTGGTTGTGTTAGCTATCATGAGCGTTTTCCTGGGAATCATCATCGATGGTGTCGCTGGTTGGTTGTTGAGTTTTTTGCTTGGCAGTTAATGTTGACAAGTAAGAATAGAGATTGAGGATAGTAATGGATATGCAGGAACCGGAAGAGCAGCGGCTTGAAGATGAGCAAATAGAGCCAGCTGAGGACATTGTTGAGAAGTCCTCGGATGAGCCTGTTTTAAACGACTCTGCCGCCTCGGAATCGGATGAAGAGCCTGCTTCCGTTACCCAATCGGTGGATGAAGCTGAGGAGGCCTCCGTTGAAGAAGGGGCGGGCGAAGAACCTGCTCTTGCTGTTTCATCAGATGATGAGGTTGATGCGGACCTTGGCGAAAAGCCTGATCCCGACGTTTCAATGGATGATGAGGCTGAACCGATTCTGGCCGGTGAAGAGACCAAGCCTGGAGAAGAACCAGGCGACGATTCGACAGCCTGGTTCGTTATACACTGCTATTCCGGTTATGAGAACAAAGTTCGTCACAACCTCGAGCAGCGTATCGAAACCATGGGCATGAAAGACATGATCTTCGATGTCGTCGTTCCCACGCAGGAAGAGATCGAGGTCCGCGATGGCAAACGACGCACGGTGGAACGTCATATCTTCCCTGGTTACGTGTTAGTCAATATGCTCCTGACCGAAGAGTCATGGTATGTGGTGCGTAACACACCGGGTGTAACTGGCTTTGTAGGAATGGGAAACAATCCCACGCCGCTGCGGCCTGAAGAAGTTGCCCAGATCGTTAAGCGTATGGAAGCAGATGCCCCGACGGTCAAGGTTACATTCAAAGTTGGCGAACGTGTCCGCATTGTCGACGGGCCGTTCAACGATTTCCGTGGCGTGGTTTCTGAGATCGACATGGAGCGTACGAAGGTGCGCGTAATGGTCAGTTTCTTCGGACGTGAAACGCCGGTGGAATTGGATTTCCTGCAGGTAGAGAAAGCTTAATTTGACGGTAGCAGGCTGAGGCTTATCCTGAACGAGAAGGGAAAGCAATCGGCCTGATGCAGTGGGAGGGCGTCCCACACCGGGAAGAATACCCGGTACACGTAATCGCCCGCTAAAACCACATAGTACCAGTGAAAGCATCTGGTACGAGGAGTACAAAATGGCAAAGAAACTCAAGGCAATAGTTCGTCTGCAGATCGAGGCCGGTAAGGCCAATCCTGCCCCCCCGATTGGCCCGGCGCTTGCCAGCCACGGGATCAATATCATGCAATTCTGCAAGGAGTACAACGCGCGTACGTCCAACCGACCGGGCGAAGTGCTTCCGGCAGAAATTACTATTTTTACGGATGGATCCTTTGCGTTCGTCTTGAAGACTTCACCCGCTGCGGTTCTGTTGCGCAAGGCGGCTGGCGTCGAAAAAGGTTCTGGCGTGCCAAACAAAGAAAAAGTTGGCAAGGTGACTCGTGCGCAGGTCAAAGAAATCGCTGAATTGAAGATGAAAGACCTGAATGCGATTGATATTGATGGTGCAATGAAACAGATCGAAGGAACTGCCCGCAGCATGGGCATTGCAATAGTCGACTAAACTTGTGGGAGGGTTGCGTTTTGCGCGCCCGCTTGTACCACGGAGGTAATCATGGCAAAACACGGTAAAAATTATCTGGCTGCACTAGCCAAAATTGATCTTGAAAAATTATATTCGCCACGCGAGGCGATGGAACTGACGAAGGAAACATCTTCGACCAAGTTCGATTCCACAGTAGAAGTCCATATCCGCACGATGCTCGACCCGCGCCAGGCTGACCAGCAAGTACGCGATGTGGTTGTGCTCCCGCACGGCCTGGGTAAAACTGTCCGCGTGTTGGTGTTTGCGCAAGGTGAAGGTGCTACCGCTGCACGCGAAGCTGGCGCTGACCTGGTCGCTGATGACGATGCATCGCTCAAAAAGGTTGAAGGTGGGGCATTGGATTTCGATGTGGCGATTGCCACCCCCGATATGATGGGCAAGGTGGGACGCCTAGGCCGTGTGCTTGGTCCGCGTGGCCTGATGCCGAACCCGAAGGCTGGCACCGTCGTCAACCCGGATGATATGGGACGTGCCATCACTGAGGCTAAAGCTGGCCGCGTAGAGTTCCGTCTGGATAAGACTGCTAATATGCATGTGGCAATTGGGAAGGTCTCTTTTGAGGCGGATAAGTTATTTGATAATTTCGCTGCTTTGATGGATGCCATTCGAAAGGCCAAACCGGCTGGTGCGAAGGGCTCATACATCAAGCGTATTACTGTTGCAACAACGATGGGTCCTGGTATCAAGGTTGAACCGAACGAGGCCCAGGCGCTGGAGGTATCCGGTTAATCAATCCCGATAACCTGAACTAGCCACTTGCCGATGACGGCGGGTGTCCTGCATAAGCGGGACTTAATTTCCTGCTCAGGTAAGGACAGAAAGCAAATTGCGGTTCTTTCGAGAGCCGTTGCCCCTCCCGGGTAGTTGCAAAAGTCTTTGCCTGAAAGTGGCAAAGACTTTTTAAATAGAAAGGAGGTGAGTGTCCTTTGGCTCTTTCAAAACAGAAAAAGAATGAGGTACTTGACCAGTACAAAGACTGGTTGAAAAACAGTCAGGCTGTGATCCTGGTGGAATACACGGGTGCGACCATGAAGGTTATGGAAAATATCCGCGCCAAGGTGCGCGAATCTGGCGGTGAGTTTCATGTTGTGAAAAACACCCTGGTGAAGCGGGCTCTTGAATCAAGCGGGTATGTAATTCCCGAGGGTCTGTTGGAGAATAGTTCGGCGGCATCGTTTGCCTACTCTGACCCCGTAGGGACTGCCAAGGCTTTGGCTGAAGCGACAAAAGGCATGGAAGCCATCAAGGTAAAAGGCGGCTATATGGGTACTGAGTTGCTTGGCGTCGCCCAAGTGAAGGCCCTGGCAGATCTGCCCCCATTGCCTGTTGTTCGCGGACAATTACTGGGCGTGCTTCAGGCTCCCGCTGGCAAACTGGTCCGCACCATTGCGGAACCGGCGCGCTCGTTGGCTTCCGTCTTCCGGGCTTACTCCGAGAAAGCCCAGGCCGCTGCGTAATTGGCCCATTTATTGCGCGAATAATTCAAAAAAACTATCTATCTTTTGCAAGGAGTACTAAAAAATGGCTGTTAATCTTGAAAAATTGGCTGAACAGTTGAGCGAGCTTTCCGTTCTGGAAGCTGCTGAACTGGTGAAAATGCTAGAAGAGAAGTGGGGCGTTTCGGCCGCTGCGCCGGTTGCGATGGCAGCAGTTGCTGGTCCAGCCACTGCTGCTGAACCTGTTGAAGAAAAGACCGAGTTCGATGTGGTCATCAAAGATGCTGGCCCCAAGAAAATCGAGGTCATCAAGGTCATTCGTCAGCTGACCAGCCTGGGTTTGGGCGATGCTAAGACTATGGCAGAGACCGCTGGTGGCAAGGTCCTGAGCGCTGTGGGCAAGGATGCTGC
>CAZLOC010000396.1:0-3726 GCA_964560935.1 uncultured Anaerolineaceae bacterium
GAATGACATTACGCTTTCGATGTTAGGTACTCCCTTTGCCTGAAATCGGTGGCGTTGACAAATGATATACTCCATGTTAATATTTCCCCCGCTCGGCAAGGTAGCTCAGTGGTAGAGCAGGGGACTCATAAGCCCTTGGTCGTGGGTTCAACCCCCACCCTTGCCACTGGCAAGATCATTTCCATATGGTGGCTCCCGATGAAGGAGGCCACCATGTTTGGTTTAAATCAGGTGTACCTTATTATTGATAAAGTTTATTGATTAGTGGGAGCGGGAGCAATCAAATGTTGTTAGTAGGAGTGCAGAATCTCCTGATTTTGCAGCCAAAGTCGGGAGACTTTGGACTCCGCTTACAATAACTTTTTAGTGCACCTGCGGGAGTAATATTCATCAGACTGGGGGGAAATGCTATAAAATGGGAGTAGTGAAATCATTACTGCGACTCAATACTCGTCTATTGCCCCTGCTTGTGATTGCATTGTTTATTATGCAGTTGATCGATCCTTCGCGGGTATGGATGACCTTGCTGGTTGGGTTGGGCGGCCTTTGGCTGATCGCATACATTTGGGCGCGGAGTCTGGCCAGACATCTCACGATCGTTCGCGAAATGCGCTATGGATGGATGCAGGTCGGTGATGCGCTGGAAGAACGCTTCACGTTGAATAATAAGAGCTGGCTGCCTGCCACCTGGGTGGAGCTTGAGGATCACTCTTCTTTACCGGGCTACGATGCCAGCCTGGCCACCGGGGTGGACGGCCCAGGTACGAATCAGTGGCGCAAAAAAGGGACGTGTAACCGGCGCGGCCTGTATCAATTGGGTGATACCAGTATTCTGACGGGTGATCCGTTTGGCATTTATACCGTCACCATTACGGACCCCGCAAAGGCGTCGCTGATGGTCATGCCGCCGGTCGTGCCCTTGCCGCCCCTGGAAATCATCCCCGGCGGGTACAGCGGCGAGGGACGCCCGATCCCTGATGCTCCGGAACGCACCGTAGATGCCAGTAGTGTGCGTGAATATGTCCCCGGCGACAGCTTGAGGCTGGTCCATTGGAAGACGACCGCCCGGCATGGAAAACCATTCGTGCGTCTGTTCGATGGCACCCCCGCCAGCGATTGGTGGATATTGCTGGATTTACAGGCTGCCTCGCAGGTTGGACTTGGGGAAGATGCCACGGAAGAACATGGCATCATCCTGGCGGCGTCGCTGGCTGACCGGGGGTTGCGCACGCAGCGCGGTGTAGGGCTGGTATCGAACGGGAAAACACTCGATTGGTTGCCTCCCCGTACCGGCGATGGTCAGCGCTGGGAAATTCTACGTGTGCTGGCGCTTGCGGCGCGCGGAGAAACGTCGCTTGGGGAAGTGCTCGAGCATGTACGTCCCAACCTGGGCCGCAATGCCAGCCTGCTCATCATCACGCCTACCGCCAAGATAGATTGGCTGAGAACGCTGCCTCTTCTCAACCGGCGCGGGATCAGGCCGACTGTCCTGCTGCTCGACTTGCATTCCTTCGACCCGAAACGAGATAATTCCAGGGTCGCGGCTGAGCTTAAGAAAATACATGTCCCCTGCCATCCGATCTCGCGCGAGCTCCTGGAGCGCCCCGAAGCGCACCCTGGCACGCGAGGCCAATGGGAATGGCGTATCTCTCCCCTGGGACGGGCCATCCCTGTCCATGCTCCTGACGATCATAGCTGGCGGAGGCTGGCAAAATGATGCCCCTGGCGTGGAAGTGGTTTAGAAGAAACTTCAACCTTGTCCTGTTACTGTCTGCGACAGTCTGCCTGGCATTGGCGCTTGGAAAGGTGATACGCGGCGTCACCTGGTCCTGGCTGATGCCGGTTTCGTTGGTAGCGGTGGCCTGTGGCTGGGGAACAGGCAGCAGCCGATTGAACGCGAAGCAGGCCTGGGCAAGTCTGATCGCCGTGGGCATCCCGGGGGTGTTCATCTACGTTTCCGGGCTGGCTTTGCCAATCGGGCGATTGATCCTGGCCATGCTCTCTCTGATCCCCCAGGTCGTTTCCTGGATATCTGACAGGACACTGATCGATTTCACTCCCCTGCTCGCCCCCTGGGCTGATTTGACCGGTCATGTTGCCAGCGTCCTTGTCCGTACCTGGGAGTGGTGCGCGGCGCTTTTCGTCGGAAGGACGGTCCTGGATCCGATAGCAGCCGGGTTGGTATGGAATCTGCTCCTGTGGTTGGTTGGCGCCTGGGCCGGTTGGCACCTGCGGCGGAACCGCCAGGCCTTACCGGCGCTTGCGCCCGGCGGGGTGGTGCTGGCCCTGGTGCTTGATTACACCCGCGGAGAGATTGGGTTGGTGATCGTATACCTTGCCATCCTGCTGACGTTGATGGGCCTGGCGAGGAATGAATGGATGCACGCGCAATGGCGGTTGCGCAAGGTGGATTATGCCGAGAGCATCGTCATCGATACGCTGGTCATGGTTGGGCTGGTGACTACCGCCCTGGTATTGTCAGCCGCCGGGACCCCTTCACTTTCGTGGCGCGACCTGGTGGATAAACTGCGAGAGTCAAAACAGGAGAGCAACGACCGGGTGGCCGAATCGTTGGGTTTAGAAGCTCCAGTGAATGTTGCTGCTTCCGCTGCTTACCGCGCCGACGGCTTACCCCGCCAGCACCTGCTGGATACGCCCCCCGAACGGTTGCAGGATGTGGTCTTGACCGTAAGCACAGGGGAACTGCCGCCCATCCCGGAGACGGTCCTTGAAATCCATCCCAACCGCTACTATTGGCGCGCAATCACCTACGATGTGTACTCCGGGGGAGGCTGGGGCAGTAGTTCGGCGCAGGATGTTCTGTTACCTGCCAACACACCGCTCCTGGAGTCCCCCCGGAACTATCGCCTGGTAAACCAGCATATACAACGGGCCCCGGACCAGAGCACATACGTATACTGGACCGGCGCCCTGGCACAGGCCAATGCGGACATAGAAATTGCCTGGCGCGTGCCACCGCCGTCGGATCCCAGCCCTGCCCGTAACGGCGATATGCTGGGCGCTTTGACTGACCTGGACAAATACACTATCGTTTCATACGTACCGCAGGTAAACGCCGGTCAATTACGCGCCACGGGGAGCGATTATCCCCCGGAGATCCTTGGGCGATATCTGGGACTGCCCGTCGATATGCCTGAGCGCGTGCTGGCGCTGGCCCGAGAACTCACGCAAGCTGCCCCTACTCCCTACGACCGCACCGTGGCCATCGAATCCTACCTGCGTACGTTCCCGTACACGCTGGAGGTCGAGCCACCTCCGCGTGGCCGCGATGTAGTGGATTACTTCCTGTTCACAGCGCAGCAGGGCTATTGCGACTATTACGCAACGTCGATGGTGGTGCTAGCGCGCGCAGCGGGGCTGCCGGCGCGGCTAGTGGTTGGCTACGCCAACGGCGACTACAACTCTCCGACTGCCGAATACATCGTCCGGCAGGAAGATGCGCACAGTTGGGCCGAAGTCTATTTTTCGGGGATCGGATGGGTGGAATTCGAGCCGACAGCGGGCCAGCCGTCGATCATCAGAGCGGGGGGCGAAAACGCTTCAGGACCTCCCCCGGACCTGCCCAGCGCGAACCCGGCCATCTCCTGGCTGAAAACGGGTTGGTGTGGTCTGATCTCCAGCCTGGGAGGCCAGATCGCCATCGCAGGGACAGGGTTGATCTTGTTATTCACCCTGTGGCAGGCAGGGGAGATTGGTTTCCTGCAC
>CAZLOC010000397.1:0-3712 GCA_964560935.1 uncultured Anaerolineaceae bacterium
TCGATCAACCGTCCGGCAAAGTCGCCTGGCGGGTTCTTGAACATCGAACCCATGCTGGCGCCCGGCGGTTGCGTGGCCTTTCGGCGCTCGCTGAATTCACCGATTTTAACAGACACTACCTCTTTTGTGCTGTGTTCCAGGCGCAATTGGGCCGAAAGGACTACGTATTTTAAGGTTTGGCGCTTCAAAACCGAGGAACGGTAGTCATATTCCATCTTTTCGACCGGCCAGGTTTCACGGCCCTGTTCTGTCAGCAGTTCTGCATGGATGAGACTGCCAGCCATGTCACCGCCGAACGCGCCTGCGTTGCCATAAACGGCGCCGCCGACAGTACCGGGGACGGCTGCCGCCCATTCCAGTCCAGCCAGTCCGTGGGATGCGGCTCGGCGCGCCAGGTTGGCGATCACCACTCCCGCTTCTGCCCGGACCCTGGGCTTGCTTCCACTATCAAAGCGGACATCTTTGGCCCGGTTCAATACCACCACCCCGCGCACGCCCTTGTCGCTGACCAGCACATTCGAGCCGCCGCCCAGGATGGTGTAGGGGATATCCAACTGCCAAAGGCGAGATACCGTCTCGGCAATTTCATCGGCCGACGTGACGGTGATCAGCGCATCCGCAGGGCCGCCGATGCGCGCGCTGGTATACGGCGCAAGCGACACGTTTTCTTGCAGCCGGTCGCCAAATGCGGCGCGCAGGGTGGGGAAGGGCAGGGTGATGGGCATGGTATACATAATCTCATTCACCCTGAGCGGAGCGAAGCGTAGTCGAAGGGCCTCCCCATCCATTGCAGGAGACTCTTCGGGTGCTACGCACCCTCAGAGTGACATCGGGTTGTTAATCTTTGGCAATCAACTTGTCGATAATCCGCATGACAGTTTCTTCAAAGTCTTCATCAACCTTCTGATTAACTTTCTTGGTTGGCCGTTTCTGTTGGTCATTTTTGGCCTCTACCAAGACCATCTTTAACGGGGGCAGGGCGAGGGTCTCGGTTTCGAACGTTCGCTTTTTCTCTTCTCTAGCCATGACTTCCTACCTTTTCTGTAAGCCAGCCAGCACATCTGCGCTGACCTGGTCGGCATCCCCGGCGGAGAGCACCAGTAACACGTCGCCGGGTTGGAGGTGGTCGATTAGATGCTGACTGATTTCCCGCAAGGTCGCGATATAACGCACGGACGCATGTGGCATGGCGCTGACAACCTCCGCGGAAGTGAAATCTTGCTTCGCTTCGCGGGAGGCATACACCTCGCTGACGATGACTTCATCCGCGTCTTTGAAGGCGCGGCTGAACTCGGCGAAGAGCGTCTGTGTGCGCGAATAGGTGTGCGGTTGCCAGACGGCCCAAATGCGGCGACCGGGATAACGTGTCCGCGCTGCTGCCAGCGTCGCTATGATCTCAGTGGGGTGATGGGCATAATCGTCAATGATTGTCACGCCTTTCGCCTCGCCGCGTAACTCGAAGCGCCGACCTGTTCCACTGAAATTGGCAAGCGCCTTGGCAGCCTTTTGCGTGGACAAGCCAAGCAACTCGACCACAGCCAGCGCTGCCAGCGCGTTACGGACATTGTGTTCGCCTGGGGCCTGCAGGTCAACCGAGACAGAGGAAAGGCCGCCGCTCAAGTTGGAAGCGACATTAAAGCTGAACCCGCCCAGCGCATTCGGTTTGAGCCCGCGGGCCTGGATCCAATTTGGACTGTTGATGGTCATGTCACTCTGCAGGGCATAACCGACTACGGCTTTGCCGGCCTTTCGCGCGTGGGTGATCAGTGGGGCTGTACCTTTGTCATCGGCGCAGACGATCAGTGTCCCGTCAGCAGGCAGCAGGTCCACGAACGATTTGAAGGCGGCGAGCATATCTTCGAAGGTGGGATAACAATCGGGGTGGTCGTGTTCGAGGTTGGTGACGATTTCGATGCGTGGCTTGAGTCCCAGGAACATGCGGTCGTACTCGTCGGCTTCGATGACGAAGACATTACCCTTGCCAGCGCGGGCGTTGACACCCAGGTTCTTCATGCTACTGCCAATGATGAAGGATGGGTTGCGCTTTAATTCGGTCAATACCCAGGCGATCATGGCTGTAGTGGTGGTCTTGCCATGTGTGCCAGCCACGGCGATACCGGTCTTGTCAGCCATCAATTGGCCGAGGAAATCTGCGCGTTTGTAAACAGGGATATTTGCTGCGAGTGCGGCCTTGACTTCCGGGTTGTCGTCAGCGATGGCGGAAGAACGCACAACCCAGTCCACACCGGTGATGTAGCGTGGATGATGGCCGATATAGACTGTTGCGCCAGCCTTTTGCAGGTCGACAGCAAAGGGGGAAAGTACGCGGTCTGAACCCGTGACAGTATGTCCGCTCTCCAGCAGGAGACGGGCGATTGCGGAAAGTCCGCTGCCCCCAATGCCGATGAAGTGGACCTTAGCCATAGTTCGTAAATAGTTAGATGAATACAACGATGACGAAAATGAAGCAAATCAATACTGCAAAATAGATGCCCGGTTCGCCCAGCAGGTGCGGCGGCATCCAGTTCATCATGGCCTGGACGGTTTCCATCACTCCGCCCGTCGGCGCGCTGACGATATTCTGAAAGGGGTAATTAGCCTCGTGAAGGTAAAACAAAATCGTGCCAGCGACCAAATAACCGTTGATAGCGCCCATGAAGATACCAAAGAGAGTATCTTGTAAGCGTTCGCGCGCTGCACGTGAAGCCAACCTTGCAATACTGATGACCGTTTGATAACCGAAAGCAACCAGGGTGACAACAATCAAGGAGCGGATCCAAAATAAGGAAGGACTATTGGCCTCCAGGGCCGCAACCAGCGGGATATAACGGCGCAGTACATGGTTGGTGGTCAAGGCCAGGATGAGGCTGAAGCTTACCAGCAATTCTTTGGCCCAACCGCGCATCCCGCCGATGACAGCAAACAGGATGACGTACATCCAAAAAACATAAACAATACTCATCATAGGCTTTTTTCTCCGGCCAGTTCCAAGAGGTGGCTGGCAATCGCCTGGGCGGCATCCGGCTTGGACAGAGAGCGCATGGCAGCTTGCATGCGCTCGCGTTTGCCAGGATTTTCGAGTAAAACTTTTACGGTATCCAGTAATTCATCTTGTAGACGGCTGTCGTCCAATATCACTGCTGCGCCATTTTGTGCCAGGTAACTGGCGTTGACTTTTTGATAGCGCCAGGCGTGCGGGTAAGGGACCAGCACTGCAGGAATCCCAAAGAATGGAAACTCTCCCAAAGCGGAAGCCCCGGAGCGCGAAACGACCAGATCGGCAACAGCCAACGCCTTGCCCATCTCGTGCAGATAGGGGAAAGTATGGTAGCGCTTCTTTTGCCTGGACTTCAGGCCTGCCTCCGCTTCTTCGACTTCGTCCCAGTCTAATTGGCCGCTGATGTGCACAACCTCCGCCAGTTCCAGCAGGGCAGACAGGTTTGCCAGCACAGTCCTGTTGAGTGAGCGTGCGCCCTTACTGCCTCCGAAGATCAACAACGTGGGCTTATGGGAAGAAAGCCCCAGGGTGGTACGGGCTTTTTGGCGCTCCCAATCTGAAAGGTCCGGGCGGAGCGGATAACCAGTGACGATCACGTTTTTGTTGAAATAGTGCTGTGAGTCCGGTGCTGTTACGGAGATCCTGTCTGCAAAGGTTGCCAGGGCTTTGAGCGCCAGCCCGGGTTCTATAACAGGTACATACAGCAGGGTCGGG
>CAZLOC010000398.1:0-3710 GCA_964560935.1 uncultured Anaerolineaceae bacterium
CGCCAGCGTTCATCCTGAGCCAGGATCAAACTCTCCGCAAAAAATTTTCACTCTTACGAGTGGATGTTACGGAGTTTCACTGGATTGACGGAAGTTGTTGCTTCCTATCACTATTCAGTTGTCAAGGTTCTGTTAACGAAGCGGGCAGGATTTTACCCGCATCGTCATCGCCTGTCAAGGCTAAGACAGACAAAAACACCGATGTTTCTTCCAACATCGGCTCGTCAGACTGCAAAGCCCTTCGCCAAGCTCAGGGTAAGACAGGCTTGTGTCTCTGACGCGAGACGTTCTTACTCAGTTGTCAATGATCTGCCTTGGGGGACGAGATCTGTTTGAAGGTACTGGCAAAAGATAATTATATGTGTTTATCCTACTTTGTCAAGGTGATTCTTGTACTTGTCAGACAATTTAACCTTAAAATATTGGGGATTGGGGCGATTCTCGCCATTTGGCGACATATTCCTCGATAAACGTGACCGTTTGCCCTACTCCAGTCTCCATTCGGATCGTTCTACCCGCAGCCTGCGCGCCGTTTCGAACGGCCTCACCATTCGCCTCGACCAGTGCCGCGCTGAGTCTATTGGCTGTCAACTTCCTGACCCGAATTGGGCGTGGCCCTGCCCCAATGGCATAAAGGCGTTTGCCCCAGAAAGGCTGGTCGGCAGCGAATGATACCACAATGTTCGGGATGCCGGCGCGCAAGCCGGCAGCGGTTGTGCCAGCGCCGCCGTGATGGATTACCGCCTTACAACGCAGGAACAGCCAATCATGGGGAACAGACTCGGCCACAAAGATATTTTCAGGTAAATGATTTTCCCGCAAACCGTCCCAACCGGTCAGGATCACCGCACGGTTTCCGGTTTGATCAATTGCATCCAATACTGCGCGATAGATACGCTCCGAATCACGGTGGATCATCGAGCCAAACGTCACACAGATTGGCGGTTCACCACCCGCCAGGAAACCCGCCAAGGCGGCAGACGGCTGGTAGGTATCGCGCGTATTCAGGAAGAAATAACCAGGGATGTGAATATGGGGCGCGGTCCAATCGTCAGGTCGGGGGATGACCATCGGGCTGGAAGCAAGCAGGAGCGGAGTCCTGAGGCGGTCCCCGTCCGGGGAGAAGGGCCAGTATAAGTCCAGGTTAAAAGTATCGGGATTGGCTTTTTTCAGTCGCCGGAATCCTGCATTCCCGCCATGCCAGAAGATCTGGGTCGTCAGCCAATGAAAAAAGTAACTCAGCGGACCGGGCGGCAGGTCAGGCATGGAAACAGGCGGGAAGGCACGCGTGGGCGCAAAGATTGGAAAGGTCTGTATAGATATATCCGGGATGCCCAATTTGCGCGCCAGCGAGTGGCCGCCAGTCGTAAAGAGGAAGGAATGGACGATCAGGTCGGCTTCGTCACAGGCGGCGAAAGCCTGGCGAGCGACCTGGTCAGCGATGGAGAAGATGTAATCACTCATGGCGCGCACCATGCTAATGGGATTCGCGCCCGCATCGTTGAGACGCTGGCTGATGATTTCGGGATCGCCGGCCAACGGCACGAAGGGTATACCGTAGGTGCTGGCAAAATCCTCAAAACGGTGTGGCGCTGCCAGTCTCACCGCATGGCCGGCTTTTTGCAAACCGACTGCAAGGGCGATAAAGGGTTGGACATCGCCACGTGAGCCGTAGGTGAGGATGGTAATCTTCATAATGTATGTCTTAAAGTTTTACAGGCCTAACACGTCCAACAAGTCAGTGATTGACCTGTTCGACTTGTTAGACCTGCAAGACAGGACGACTTATTTGGTCTAATCCATTTCCTGCCGCCCGGCCAGGGCCCGCAGCAAGGTGTTCTGGTCGGCGTATTCCAGATCCCCGCCGACAGGCAGTCCGCGCGCCAATCGCGTAATACGTAAATCGTACGGTTCCAACTGCTGCTGAATGTACATGGCAGTCGTGTCGCCTTCCATGCTGGGGTTGGTCGCCAGGATAATTTCCTTCACATTCCCTCGGGCAACACGTTCGATCAAAGGCCTGATCTTGATATCATCGGGACCGATGCCTTCGATGGGTGATAGCACACCATGCAAAACGTGATATCTTCCAAAGTACCCGCCCGTACGCTCCAGAGCCAAAACATCCAAGGCTTCTTCGACGACGCAAATCACTCCATCATCGCGCTTGGGTGACTCGCAGACTTCGCACAACTTGCGACCCGCGGCGGTGATGTTGAAGCACTCCGCGCAAAAAGCAACTTTATCCTTTAGACCAGTCAACGCTTCGGCCAGATCATCCGAGAAGGAGGCATCAGCGCGCAGGAGGAAAAACGCCAAGCGGGAAGCGGACTTGGGCCCAATACCCGGCAACCGCTCAAAGGCGTTGATCAGTTTCTGAAGAGGGTTGGGGAGAAGCATAAGTGTCAGGTATCACGTGTCAGGTGCCAGGTATGAAATGCTTGAACCCTGACACGTGACACTGAAAAACTAAAACGGTAACCCACCCGCCAATGGACCAAGACGTTCAGCAGCCAACTCGCGCGATTGATCGAGCGCCAGGTTGACAGCCGAGAGCACCAGGTCTTGCAGCATTTCGGCATCGGCGTCTTCGAGCAGGGCGGGATCGATGACCACTTCGCGACATTTCTGGTCGCCGGTCATGGTGACTTTGATCGCGCCGCCGCCAGCCGTGGCGGTGACGGTCTCTTCGGCCAGCGCGGCCTGCGCATCGGCCAGTTGTTGCTGCATCCGTTGTAGTTGGGCCATCATGCCACCTTGTCCTTTGCCCCCACCGGGAGGACGGTTGAATCCTTTTGCCATTATTTTCTCCTGATCGTAAAAACGATTTGGTTTAGCCTTTGTGTAGTCGAGATCGTATTCAGGATACAAATCTTCTGACATTATTCTTGCACATCCACAATCTCGCCGCCGTTTTGGATGGCAGCCGCTACCATGCCATCCGGGTTGACATCCGGCGGGAGCTGGCCTTTGGCGTTGGTCACCACACACTTGATCGCTAAATCCACGCCAAGCACTTCCTTGATCGCTTCTTGCGCGATTTGAACTTTTTCGGGCATATCCATCAAAGCCCGTACCGTCTCGGATTGAAAACCCAAATACAGGTCACTGCCGCGCACTTCCAGCGGCTTGCAAGAGTTGAGCAAGGCTTCGATGCCGGGATGATCAGGCTTGATGACGGAGCGGATATCGCGCCAGACCTTGACCACTTCTGCGAGGCCTATAACCGCCGCCGCTGCCTGTGGCGCTTCGTCATCCACCTTGGGAACAATGTCGCTCTGGACGGGACTGGAAACCGCTTCCGCTGTCGGAGCTTTTGTCTTGACTGGAGTTTCTTTTTTGGCTGCCTTCGCAGGCGCAGACTTCTCCTCGCGTATTGGCGCAGGCGTTTCAACCGGGGCCTCCAGCACTTCCGCCAGCGCCAGTTCCAAGCCGAGACTGGGCTGCCAGCCGCCGCGCGTGTCGGTTGCGGCGGTGTTGAAGGCTTTCATCATGCGCAACACATCATGCGTGGAGAAGGCCTTTGCGTACTTTGCCATCGTCGCTTTGACTTCTTTGGTGGCTTCGACCTGATCGTCGTTTCCCATTTGGATGAGCAGCAATCCGCGCAGGTAATCGACGATTTGCCGCGCCAACGCGCGCGGATCGGCGCCAGAGTCCAGGGCGCGGTGGATGGCGTCCATAGCGGGAGCAGGCTGGTTATCCCGGAT
>CAZLOC010000399.1:0-3670 GCA_964560935.1 uncultured Anaerolineaceae bacterium
AATTCGAGCGGGGTTCGAGTGGATGTCTACGGGTCATCGGGCGATTACCTGGCTTCCGGCCTGGACGGAATGGAAATCCACGTCCATGGTAACGCTCAAGATCAGCTTTGCCAGATCATGAAGTCCGGCAAACTTGTTGTCCACGGCGATGTAGGCCAGACTTTCGGCTATGCGGCGAAGGGCGGCGAGGTCTACATCCTGGGGAACGCGGCCGGTCGACCGATGATCAATGCAGTTGGCAAGCCGCACGTGGTAATCAACGGCACCTGCCTCGATTATCTGGCTGAATCTTTCATGGCCGGTGACCCTCACAACGGCGGCGGCTTTGTCATCCTGAATGGAATTCGTATTACCGATCAGGGTGAGATCATCGATCTTGATGAGCCTTATCCCGGAGGAAACTTGTTCTCATTGGCCTCGGGGGCGCCATCTACGTCCGCGATCCCCACCGCAAAGTCAGCGAGGATCAACTCAACAGTGGCGAATTTGCCCCCATGGAAGACCGCGATTGGGCGTTGATCAAATCTTATCTCGAAGAAAACCAGCGCCAATTCGGGATCTCGGTCGATGAATTGTTGAAAGGCGAGGAGCCCTCAAGAATATATCGCAAAATCCAGCCGCATGCAGTTCGGGCTTTGCAGGCTGAGGAGACCTGGGTGCGTCATTAGCGGCACCAAATTTCAAACATAGTGTTTGAGTAGATTAACCCTCGCCCTTCGACAGGCTCAGGGCAACGCCCCTGCCCCTCTCCCTTAGGAAGAGGGGATAAAGGAAAGAATGAAAACAAAAATCTGGCTCGCTTTACTGGCACTTTATATTGTTTGGGGTTCAACATACCTGGCGATTCGCTTTACAATCGAAACCATCCCGCCGTTTCTATCGGCTGGATTACGCTTCCTGGTTTCGGGCGCAATTTTGCTGACCTGGCGGCGCGCCGCCGGGGATGCTATGCCCACGAAGCGACAGTGGCGCTCGACGGCAATTGTGGGCATCTTCTTGCTGCTGGGCGGCAACGGACTGGTCTCGTTTGCCGAGCAACATGTACCCTCCGGCATCGCAGCGCTCATCATCGGTTCGGTGCCCATGTGGCTGGTGATGATCGAAGCGCTGCGCCCTGGCGGTGTCAAGCCGACTTGGCAAGCCATCCTGGGTTTGGTCATTGGCTTTGGCGGCATCTTCTTGCTCGTTGGTCCGGCTGAACTGACTGGAGACGCCCACTCACTCAATCCGCTTGGAATCGTCGCGTTGCTCTTGGCCGCCTTCTTGTGGTCGGTAGGCTCGATCTATAGCCGCAGCGCTGATTTGCCATCTTCTTCACTAATGGCAACAGGCGCTGAAATGCTAGCCGGCAGCATTGCCATCTTTGCATTCAGCGGGCTAGTAGGCGAATGGAACGGTTTTGATCCTTCCGCAATCTCTACTCGCTCCTGGCTGGGACTGATCTACCTGATCACCATCGGCTCACTGGTTGGCTTTGTCTCGTATATTTGGCTGCTAAAACATGCACCGATTTCGTTAGTGGCTACTTATGCATACGTCAATCCATTAGTGGCTGTCTTTTTGGGCGCGTGGTTGGCCGATGAGATGCTCAATGCTCGCATCCTAGTTGCCGGATTGGTCATTATCGGTTCGGTGGTGCTGATCAACCAGACTAAATCCAGGCTGACGGGCTCGAAACGGAAACAGGCTCAGGCAGCGGCTGCCGAGCAGGATGCCAGGTTGCACGATTCGGTCGATCTAATGGAAGCAGATTAGAGGTCGTCCGAAGCGCATCGGTGTCCAGATAAAGAAAAAAATCATTATGTCCAAACCCAAAACATATCGGCAAGGAGAAAAAATGGATTCAAAAGACCTGCTCAAACGTGTAAAGGAAGACGGCATCAAGTTCATCTCGCTGCAATTTTCGGATGTGACCGGTGCGGTCAAATCGGTGGACATGCCTATCAAGGGGCTGGAGGTTGCGCTGGAGGAAGGGGTGTGGTTCGACGGCTCGTCGGTGGAAGGCTTCGCGCGCATCCAGGAATCGGACATGCGCCTGGTGATCGATCCCGACACGTACGCCGTACTGCCCTGGGCTGCCGAGGAACGCAAGCGCGGACGGGTGTTCTGTGACATTTACACACCCGACGGCGACCCGTTCGAGGGCGATCCACGCGGGACCCTGAAACGGTTGCGCGCCAAAATCGCCGATCGCGGCTGGACGTTGAACGTCGGCCCGGAACCGGAATTCTTCCTGTTCAAGCGATCTGACGGCAATGGCGCGAATGTGCATCCTGTACCGCATGACGTAGGCGGTTACTTCGATTTCTCACCCAGTGACGAGGCCGTGCGCGTGCGCACCGAACTGATGGACGCGCTCAACAATATGGGACTGGAGATCGAGGTCGGCCACCACGAGGTGGCGCTTGGCCAGCACGAGATCGACTTCCGCTTTGCGGATGTGGTACGGGCCGCCGACAATGTTATGACGCTAAAATACACCGTCAAGGCCATCGCCGCCAAGCATGGACTGGTGGCTTCGTTCATGCCCAAGCCGATCTACGGCATCAACGGTTCCGGGATGCACTGTCACCAGTCGCTGTTCGACAAAGACGGCAACAATTTGTTCTTCGATGACAAAGACGAGTTCAAACTTTCGAAGATCGCCTATGGATTCATCGCCGGACAATTGAAGCATGCCCGCGCTTTAGCGGCTGTGGTCTCGCCGACGGTCAACTCGTACAAACGCCTGGTGCCCGGCTACGAAGCGCCAGTCTACATCGGCTGGGCCACGCAAAACCGCTCGGCGTTGATCCGCATCCCACGCTACAACGAGGGACGCCCGAAATCGGTACGCGCCGAACTGCGCTTCCCGGACCCGTCATCGAACCCGTATATCGCCTTCGCCGCCATGCTGGCCGCCGCATTGGACGGCATCGAGAAGGAAATGACCCCGCCCGCGCCGCTCAACAACGTCAACCTGTATCACTTGACGAAAGAAGAACGGACCAAGATGGGCGTGGGCGAACTGCCCGGCTCGCTGGCCGAAGCGCTAAGCGAACTCGACAAGGACGAAACCCTGAAGACCGCCCTGGGCTCGACCATCTACGAAGCCTTTACCCGCGCCAAGTGGGAAGAGTGGGACGATTTCCGCCTGCACGTGACGGATTATGAGGTAGAGCGCTATTTGGAAACGGCGTAAGTTGTCAGCTTTCAGCGATCAGCAAAAAGCCTCCCCGAATCGTACAGATTGGGGAGGCTTTTTGATTATATTTGATGTAAACTGAATATATGGGCGAATGAAAATTTCGGTCACATATCAGCAGGGTCAAAAATCTGGTGGTCTCCTTGTAGAGTGCAGTCTGGAGAAATGGCAATGCAATTGAACCACAAAGTGACGAAGAGCGCGAAGAGTGTATTGTGGCCGCGATGGGCTTCCCTTCGCGGCCTTCGTGCCTTCGCGGTAAAAATAAAACTGCACTCAACTCAATAGGGAGACTATCAGAAACCCTTATCAAGGCAAACTGGTACGGTTTGGGTGCCAAAAACATAATGTACTATGTCATTCTGAACGACCGTAGGGAGTGACACTTGCACCTGCGTTGCAAGTGCAGGTGAGAATCCCCCCGCTTCGCGCGGGAGACCCTTCACTACGTTCAGGGTAACAAATATTTATATGTTTGAAATTTGG
>CAZLOC010000400.1:0-3662 GCA_964560935.1 uncultured Anaerolineaceae bacterium
CGCTGGCAATCAGCGAGCCAGCCCAGATAATCCCAATCACGGTTGCCACCTGCATAATGGCCGGTGCGCCGGACTTCAAGCGGTCGTACAACGCCAGCGACAGGGCAATCAGAAAAACGCCAAAGACCACGTACATGAGCAGGTTGGTTGAAAAGATGACCATCTGTTTGTCGACGAGCAGGGCCACCCTTTGGGCCGGGTCGGTCATGCTGAGGTAGTCCAGAACGACGAGAAAGATAACCATTCCGATCAGGTTAACGACTGCCAGGTACAGCGCGGCAAAGCCGCCAAATTTTTGTAAAGTTTTCATTTTTGTCTCCTTTTATTGCTGAATAGGTTAGGCTTCGTCATTGCGCCAGTTCCACGCCAGCCAGATAATCCCCAGCATGGCGATAACCTCCAAAGCGGCAAAGATAGGATAACTGACACTTTCCCAATTTCCGCCGCCAAGCACATAGAGCAACGTCAGCACACTGGCAACGATATTCAACCAGCGGTTCACATCACGACGGAACCAACGAGACACGAGGATCATGGCAATCGGAATCGCCTGAAACAGGCTGAAAATTAAGATGATCGCAGGGGTGAGCTCAAAACCCACATTTCCATTGATGATATTCTCCAGCGTACCCGGTTCGATGAAACCGATGAGGTCGGCATATGCGATGCAGAACATCACAAAGACCCACAGGGTGGACAGGGTAACCTTCTTGCCCTGAACTTCAAAAAGTTTGTTATTTGTATTCATTCTTTCTTTACTCCTTATATGGTTGGTTTGTAGGTTCCAGTGAGGAACCTGATTGATTGAGAGCAAGGACAGACCAAGGTCACGTACTTTTTTGAGCAAGCCATGCAGGGCGGCTTGATCAGCCACCGGGCCGGTTAGAAGGGTATTGCCGTCCTCTTCCAGCGTGATGGTCAGGCCTTCGAACCAGTCCACCCATTGCGGAGACAGGTGGCCGGCAACCCGGATTTCGTAGATAACAGGTGGCGTTTCCATGTTCGTTTCTGCTGCCTTTATGGACGTGAATATACCGGCAAGGAGGTATTGCCGGGTAGCAACTTAAGTATTGTTTGGAGTATTGTTTTGGGGGATTAGAGTAGACCCAACTCGCGGGCGCGGATGACGGCCTCGGTGCGGTTTTGGGCTTGCAGTTTATTGAAAATCCGCAGGTTATGACCCTTGACTGTGCTGAGGGCCAGGTATAGCCGTTGGCTGATCTCTGCGTTGGAATGCCCCTCGGCGATGAGATGCAGAACTTCGAGCTCGCGGTCTGTGAGAGATTCGATCATTTTGGATCTTGGATTTGCGATTTTGGATTGAAGTCCGTCTTCCACTGGTTGCGGGAAAAAATCCAAAATGCGATCAACATACCCAAGCAAAGGGTGAGCGCAGGTCGCAGTCGTCAATCGAAAATCAGAAATCAACAATTGCATTGCTTCGCCTTCATCCACAAAAGTTCTCAGGTAGCCCTCTGGCTCAGCCAAAGTCAGCGCGCGTTCCAACGCGACAAAGGCTTGGGGCCGGTTGTTCTGCGCCTGATGGACAAGCGCCTGCGTCAACAGGATTTCGATCACGCTCCCCCTCCGTTTTTGCGTTTCTGCCAATGCCAGCTGGCGTTCCAACAAGTCATTGACCCCGGTGAAAACGCCTTCGCCCAGACGAACCCGCGCAATGGTGAGATATTCGTATTCGCCCAGATAGTTCACCTCGTCAGTTACCGATAAGCCCCGTTCCCGCACCCAGGCTTGAGCCTTGTCCAGCCGCCCTTGTTTGAGATAGACCCGCGCCTTGCGGGCTTCGACCGGTTGCAGCACGGGAACCGGGTTTTTGACGTAGACTCGCCTCGCTTCATCGAAGAATTCGAGCGCCGCATCCCACTCACCGGCGGATTCTTTAAGCCGAGCCTGAGCCAGATTCCAGCGGTAAAGCCAGTCCACCAGGGTGGAGCTTTTGCCTAGATCTGCAGCGGTTTGCAAGTGCTCGGCAGTGGCTTTATCATCGCCTCGTTCATAAGCCAGCTGGACCAACCCCAGGTGATGATGGGCGGTAACCGTTTCCGCTTCCCGGCCTAGCGCGGCGGCCTGTTGGATGGCTTGCTGGAGGGCCTTTTCGGCTTCGCCCAGGCGACCCAATGTCATTTGCATATCCGCCACGGCAAAGGCACTGGCAATCGCAAACACCTGGTTGCCTAATCTTTGCATGTTCTCGATCCAGTCGTACATGGCTCGCAGGGAGGCTTCTAGATTACCGGTAGCCCAATGGGTAAATTCAAGCGTGATGGCGGCCTGGGCGCGGAGGTAAAGATCATCCTCGGGAATAAGCTGAACAGACAGCTCGGCGTATTTCACCGTTTCGGCCAAGTCACCTTGGTTTTGGGCGTTGGAGGCGCGGATCAGGGCAATGTTCCCCAGTATGGATTTTGAATCATGCTGATCCGTCGTGCCAATCAGAGCGCGCTCGGCGTTTTGTAGGCAGGCTTCACTCGACTCCAGCTCTCCGGCATCCGAAAAAGCCCACCCAAGTTGGACACATAACCGGGGACGGGAGCAAACTACCGCATCGGGCAGTTTTTTCACCCAACCAAGCCAGGCGGCGGTCTGGAAATTGCGTTCCATGCCCTGCCAGGCCATTTCGGACAGGCGCGCTGCCCGCTCGAAATCGCTGGCTGCAAGGGCATGGTGGAAGGCTTTAGCCAGGTCGTCATTGGCTTCGTACCACGCGCTGGCGCGCAGGTGGAATTCGGCGAATTCTTTGGGTTTTCCCAAGCGCTGGCGCAGCAAATCGCCAAAGAGATGGTGATAGCGATACCAGCGCCGCTCGCTATCCAGCGGCACGATGAACAGGTTAGTGCGTTCGAGATATTCCAGGGTTTCCTGCCCGGAAGCAGGGGAGTCGAGCAGAACAGCATCACAAAGGGGGCCGCACATGCGGTCGAGGATGGATGTGCGCAGCAAGAAAGCCTGGACACTTTCGGACTGCTGCTGTAAAACCTCTTCGATCAGATAGTCGAGCACAAAGTGGTGACTACCAGTGAAAGATTTGATGAAGCTGGCGGCGTCTTGATGCCCCTGCATCGAGAGTGCAGCCAATTGCAGGCCGGCGATCCAGCCTTCGGTGCGGGCTTCCAGCGCGGCAATATCTTCTGCGGAGAGTTGCAGGCTCATCGCTTGGTTAAGAAATTCAGCGGCTTCGGCGGAGGTGAAGCGCAGGTCGGCGGCGCGCAGTTCAGTCAATTGGCCGCGGGCGCGCAGGCGGGCCAGGGGAAGCTGGGGATCCTCGCGGGTAGTGATGACAAGGTGCATCTGCGGCGGCAGGTGCTCGAGCAGAAAGGCGAGTGCGTTGTCCACTGGTTTGGAATCAATAATGTGATAGTCGTCAAGGACAAAGATGAAGCGCTGCCCTGAGCCTGTCGAAGGGTTGTCGGGGATGGTGGTGATTTCATTGATCAGGGCTGTCAGAATCGATTCAATTGGCGGTGGCTGAGGGGACTGGAGCACGCCCAACACTCCTACTCCAATATTCGCTGCAATCGTCTGCAAAGCAGTGACAAAGTAAGTTAGAAAGCGTGTGACGTCGTTATCCCCATCATCCAGCGACAACCAAGCGACCGGTTGCCCGCAACTTGCGATCCATTCGCTGACCAGCGTGGTTTTCCCAA
>CAZLOC010000401.1:0-3650 GCA_964560935.1 uncultured Anaerolineaceae bacterium
TGGGATTGATCGATGAGTACGAGTTCGTGGTGCACCCCAGGCTGGCGGGCCATGGACCGACGTTGTTCGCGGGGTTATCGAAGCACATCGATTTGAAGCTCGTCAGCCGGCTGGAGTTCGGCTCGGGGGCGGTGGCGATGCGCTATGAGCCGAGAAGATAGCCATCCGTCGCAGCGCTGCCCCAGACAGTCTGGTGGGTCAAGTCCGTCTCACATTTCTCGTGCTCGTCTCAATCGGCGCCTTGGCCCTGGGCATCTTCTTCTATCGGCAGCTCAAGGCAGCGCTCCAAACCGGCGTCGTTCGCTCAACCCATGGACCGATTGATCGAGGGACACAGCCACGCGAGTATTGGCTGTTCGTCACCTGGCTCATCGCACTCATCATCATGCTCATCGCCTTCGTTCCCATCGCACTTTTAGTTGCCTTGGGCTATCTCCCAATTTGAGCCCCAAGCCGCCAACCCCTCCACCAGGTCTCGAGCGGCGTTCTTTCCGCCTAACAACTCGCGGCTGCTCACACCCGGCTGGCGGGCGGAACGTGCGGGGCGCTTGGCCTGCCGCCTGGCCGGTGCGAGAATGGTGGCTGGACCGAGTGGTCAGGCAGCATAGCTTGAGAGCGTTGGCTGGCTTCGTGCAACAATTTCAAAAAAGGATGGTAAAAGAAAATGACTGACGAATTGCAGCAAGCATCACCAGAGCAAGAAATTTCGCCTGCTCCACAGGTTCCTACACCCTTTCCTGTTCAGCCTCAAAAATCGAATAAGAATATCTGGATAATTGCTGGTATTGCTGTTGCAGTTCTTTGCTTTTGTTCGATTGCTTGCATAGCACTATTCGGCACTAGCATATACAAGGGGTACACAGAAAAAGCACCTGTCGAATTGGTTTTGAATGATTACATGCGATACATGGCAAATAAAGACGCCGAGAATGCGTATGCTTTGTTCTCACCAAGAGCGCAACGGCAAATCCCAATATCCAAAATACAAGAATTGCTTGATGGTAAAAACTATTTTTTATTTGAAGGCTATCAAAGTCTATCAGTGTCAAATCTCAATATCTCTGCGGCATTTTCGAGCATTTTTCTGGCTTCGGGTTTTTCCTACTCCCCAACCTTGTCCATGCCCGCCCACACGCATGTAACGCAAGCCGTTCGGTAGCCCGGCATTCACAGTTCAAGAACAGCATTTTAAAGAAGAAGCACAAGACATTATGGATGCTCAGGTTGATGGACCATATTTTGAAAAAGCGACCGTTTGCATACCTATTCTGCGTTCTTTACCAGAATGGTTTGGCATTGAATCAGCGATCATTCATTACTCGAGCGAAATTGATAGCCTTCCAACATTCCTGGCTTTTGAAGCAGGACGTGTGATCGGTTTTCTGAGTCTTAAACAGCACACACCTTACTCAGCCGAAGTCTACGTGATGGCTGTCCTCCAAGAAGCACATCGTAAGGGTGTTGGTCGGAAATTGATAAGTTCTTCCCAAGATTGGCTGGCGATTTGCGGTGTCCAATATTTGCAGGTAAAAACATTAGGTCCATCACACCCGGATGAGAGTTATACTAAAACCAGGTTGTTCTATGAGGCGGTTGGATTTAAGCCTTTGGAAGAATTCAAACAGATTTGGGATGAGCACAATCCTTGTTTGATAATGATCAAAAAGCTTTAGATTGTTATCGCCGTCGCGCTGCAGTTTCTGCGACGCCTGACAACAGCATACAGCGGATGGCTCTTCTCACCACCGCTGATGCCGAGCGTTGGGTGGCGTAGAAGGAGGGCAAGACTCGTGTCGGCAATCCCAGCTAGCTGGTTTCCGGGCCGCCAGGGAGTGTGCGAATAGGTCGAGCACTGCCAGAGCAGCCGGGCTACATAGCTCGAATTTATTAAGATTACAGGGAGGAGTGGGTTGCTCGAGTACTCGGAAGCCGAAGGCGTCATAGAAATGGTCTCGCCAATGCCGGCTGGCAGGCGGCTGCTGTTCGCGTTGCTCGCGCTGTTTCCACTCATCGCCCCCTATCAGCTGCTCATAAAGCCGCACTGGGATAAGTGGCTCCATCCAGCCTTCTTCTTCGCTGCCGCCATCGCCCTCGGCGCCGTCGCCCTGTCGCTGTTCCTGCTGTTCGCGGCTGTAGCCGGTCTTGAGCAGCGTTTCACCTTCGACATACCGGCGGGGGAGTTCACTTACTGGCGTCGCGCTTTCATCCTGCCGGCGCGGTCTCGGGTGTGGTCCTTTGACACGATCACAGGTGTCGATCTCGTAGTGCATGAGTGGAGTGAAGGTCCCGACAGCTATTCTGTGCGCGTGTTGGGACCGGATGGAATCAGTTTTGACTCTGGCTCAACCGATTCCCGCACTGACGTGGAGCGATATGTTTCCCGGCTGCGGGAGATCTTGGGAGCCCCTTTTGTGTCCTGACAGGTGCATCGAACCTGACTAACCGCGGACCTTTCCATTCGCCTGCCTCAGACCGCCTCATTCTAGAAGTTCCAGCCTCCAATTATGCTTAATAGATGGTATGGTCGAACAATAGACGCATAGAAGTGTATAATATTTCGACCACCAGGAGGCGATATAGCCGATATCCCCTGCACCAATTGCTCGACCATGAACCGCGCAGGGGTTGCTTTCTGCAGGAGCTGCGGGACTAAACTACACTCACCTTCTGCACCTGAATTCAATCCAGCGCAGGTTCAGCCAACTTACATTCATCCCCGGATGAGTGCTTAAAAGAGTTGTTTCACTATCTGGGGCATTGACAAACGGCCTCTTCACGAGATCGTTTCAATTGATCTCCCATGTATGTATCGTATTCGTCGAAATGCCATTGGACGAATTGCTCGCGAACTTAAGCTTATGGGTATAACACGGTCGTCCTTGTATCCCGAGCTTGTTGGAGTCGCTACCGAGCTTGCATCGTTGTACTGAAATAGATGCGTTCTCTTTCCAACATTCTTCTGGAGCCGACTTATTACTCTTTGCCCAAAATCAATCCCCGGCATCGGCATCGGAGTAAATATGGAAATTCAATACACCGTTACACCACAGGATCTTGTTACCGCAAGGTGGTATTTTTACCGGCACGTCTCACCATTCAGGAATTTCTATAAGATTTTTATCCCCTTCGTAATACTTACAATTCCAATTGCAGCCTTCCTGATATATTATTTTGAAGAAATCAATTATGCTTTTCTTATCCTCGTTTTTTGGTTATTTCTGTTGCTTTACCTTTTATTTTTCAGGCGTATCACCGAGGCTGTAATAACAAAATCGCAACATGAAGACATCTTTCGAGCTCAATTGGGTCCACATATCCTGGCGGTCTCACCCGAAGGTATCTCCATGATCAGCCAATATATCAGAAATGAATTTTCCTGGAACGCACTCACGGACATAAGGTTGGCTCCGGACGGGCTGTACATTCTCTACCTTGGATCATCCATCTACATTGCGCGCGGCTCAGTCACTTCCGGTGAACTCGATGGATTCGCAGCTGAGCTCATTCGCCTTTGGAAAGGTTGCGTTGCCTGATAACTTGCCGGAGCTCATTTGGCTGACAGGAGGCTTGCGAAACCTGGACATGGTCTTGCTTTTATATCCCCAATCTTCACGAGCCTGGTTTTGTGTGGCAGTCGAGAAATTGCTTTC
>CAZLOC010000402.1:0-3644 GCA_964560935.1 uncultured Anaerolineaceae bacterium
ACGGCGGCACGATGACCCGCAACTCCGACCTGGACGCGCTCTACCCCGAAGCGCGCGTCGAGATCCATCCCGCTGATGCCGAGATCCACGGCCTCCGTGACGGCATGGCGGTAAAGGTCACCTCAAGGCGTGGCGAAATTGTGGTGCGCGCTTCGGTGACGGAAAAGACGACCGTCGGTGTGGTCTTCCTGCCCTGGCACTTCGCCGAAGCCGCCGCCAACCTGCTGACCATCGACGCGCTCGACCCGGAAGCGTTGATCCCAGAGTTCAAAGCCTGTGCCGTGCAGGTCTTCCCAGCCAGGGAGGCGGATTTACCCAATCCCAATGTGGTGTTGGAACGAGGGCGGTATTAAGCTTTGCCACAGAGCACACGGAGAACTTAGAGATAAAAAGGCCTATAGAACCCTTCTCCCAAACTGGAAGAAGGGCTGGGGCGAGACCTAACCGCACCATGCAATTAAAATAAGAACTCCGAGATTTCAAAAATCTCAGAGTTCTTACTCATGGTTCGGTCATTTTTCCAGCGGTATCCGGGAATCCGCTGGTTAGTTGCGAGTAAATATCAGCAGAGAAATCCAAAAGGGATAGGATTTTCTGCTGAACATCCGATAACGGCGACACATGGTACAAAACTTGTTCTCCAAGCGTTACGGCAGACAAATAGATGCCCTTGAAGGCCCGCAACATGGCTTCGGCGGTAGGGCGGTCGGTGGCTCGTTTGGGGTTTCCGGCATACAGACCGGGCAGTTTCTCGTTCAAATCAGCCAGACGTTGACGCACACGATATTCGATCAAGGTCAACATCCGCAATCCAATCGAGAGCAGGCGTACCAGGCCCGTGGCGCGTTTATCACTCTGCAAATACATGGGGGAGACCGACAAGGGCTTGCCTTTCAGCCGGCCGAAACCACGTTCCACCAGATATTCTTCGCGATAGGCCAACACGGCTTGAGCCAAGGGCAGTGTTTCTTGGGGATGGTTTGTTGCATACACGCGCCAGCCGAACCAACGAACTGCGTCTTGAACGGCTTGTTGGTCCACTTCTGTTTGTACAGTCACGGTGGTCTGGAGTTCGGTGCGAGCGGGGTGCTCTCCATAGGCGCGAATATGGCGTTCGGTGCGCTGTTGAGTGATGTTCAGCTTCAACAAACCAGTTACTCGGTAGTGCTGGAGCACTTTGTCGGCTGCTGTTTGCATACTGGCTGCGCTTTCAATCCGTTCCTTGCCTTGCTTTGGCTCATTCAGTGCATGCAAGGCAGCTTGCGCCTTTGCCAAACGAGAAACCAGCGCCGCCTCAGCCGAACGGGCGTGTTGAAACGAGCAAACGATCAGGCGTCTTTCTGTCCAGGTGATGCTTTTGCCATTTACTACAGCGTTCAAGGTGATATTTTGTTCATATCCTGCGGCAATGTGTTCCCTCTGCCCTTCAAGATGGGTGCGCGCGACCATTTGCAGAACTTGCTTGCCATCCCAGACTGGCTGCAAATAGGTTTTCAGCGTTTCTTCTGTCACCTGAGTCTCAGCCAGGGGACACAGGTAGTAATCTTGGCTGTGTTGCAGAAATGCCCGTGTCGCCAGAGCCGCCATCTTACAATCGCCCACATACAACAACCCGTGTTCATCCAGACTGGCGCTGACTTGCTCAATCGCCGGAATGTACAGCTTGTCATCAGCCCGTTCACCCGATACCACCTGGGTCGCTACCGGCATTCCCAATGGGTCCAACGCCGACAGCATTACTTTCAACTGCGGCAAGTCGGGCCGGTGATCTTTGCTATGCCCAAACTGAAACAACCCGTCTGCGGTCACTGTCCAATACCCGCTGATGCTGGTGCTGTCCACCCGCACCCGCCGCGGTTTCATATCATACACTCGGAAAGTGTGCCGGTTTACGTCGGCCTCGAACTTGCGCCAGTTTTCATCATCCGCCAGTTCGTCCAACACAATCCCCAAACGGTCGTCGCTCCATTCCAGCCCACGCACTGGCTGCCCAATGCTGATACCCAACGTACGCAAGCGCTGCTCAACCCATTGCTCCACCTGGTTCAGACGATGATCGCCCTCCGAAAGAATATGTCCCAACCAGACCAACGCCGTCCAGCCAAAACTCGGCCCCTGCCAATTGCCGTGTGGCACAAAATGCCGATCCAGAATTTCTGGAACGCCGATTTTCTTGCCTTGCGCCAAAAGTACGGGTATATCGTCCACTTGTTCTGTCTTTACATCGAAGTTGTTTCCCATGCGGATAGCTTACCGCATTTTTTTATTTCGGCCCAAAATTTGACCGAACCATGAGTAATAAATTCATGGTTACAAATGCAAATTCATCGGCGGCGGGAAGAAACGCTCTGATGCACAGAATTTGCCTGTCCTGGCGTCAGACCAGGGAAGGAGTTGAGGTTTTAAGATATAATCTTATCGATTAATCAATTGATTAAGCGATAAGGAGTCAAGAATGAAATATACAGTCAGCGCAACCGATGCGCGCATTCGCTTTGGCGAGATCATGCGCCGTGCCCAAAAAGGACCGGTGATCGTCGAGCGCGGCGGCAAGCCGGAAGTGGTGGTCATTTCCAAACAAGAGTACGACCGTTTGGCAGGCAGCGTGCCCCAAGTGGATTGGCGAAAAAAGCTGGATGAACTGCACGAAAGGCTGCGAGTAGAACTGGCGGGTCGTACCCTGCCCGAACCAGAAGAGATCATCCGCCAAAGCCGGGAAGAACGCGATGAGCAACTCCTCGACAATCTGCGTTGATGCCAATATCATCATCAGGTTGACTCTAAAACTCGATGATGAAATCATAAAACAGCTATGGGCTACCTGGATGTCTCAGGAATATAATTTGGTAGCCCCTACCCTGCTCTACTATGAAGTAGCGAATGGTCTATACAAGCAGGAAAAGAGTGGTCGACTCTCCCCAGAGTTGGTACGAAATACGCTCGATTTCGCACTAACCTTACCCTTACAGTTGGTAGGCGATGCAGCCTTACACCAACGGGCTCACGCATTAGCTGCACAATACAACCTGCCTGCAACGTACGATGCTCACTATCTTGCTCTGGCAGAACGACTCAACATTGAACTTTGGACAACAGATGCGAAATTGTTCAACACCGTTCAATCTGCTGGTGTAGAATGGGTGAAATTGGTCGAAAAATGAACTGCCCGGCGGCGGGAAGAAACGCACCGAGGCGCAGAATTTGAAGGAGTTGGGATTCTAAACGATGAGATTAATATCGTCAGGTTATAATAACTTTATGGAGAATGATATGTCTTTGCCCGTGAATCAAATCCTAAAAGGTGACTGCATCGAAGTACTAAACTCGCTTCCTGAAAAATCAATTAACCTTATCTTTGCCGATCCACCCTACAACTTACAGTTACAAAACGAATTACACCGTCCCAATATGACCAAGGTGGACGCAGTGGATGACACTTGGGATCAATTTGATTCCTTTGAGGCCTATGATAATTTTACATCCGATTGGCTGAAGGCATGCAAGCGGGTACTCAAACCCACAGGCACGATTTGGGTCATTGGCTCATATCACAATATCTTTCGCGTCGGGACCATTATGCAGAATCTGGGATATTGGTTCTTGAACGATGTTATCTGGGTGAAAACAAATCCAATGCCCAACTT
>CAZLOC010000403.1:0-3643 GCA_964560935.1 uncultured Anaerolineaceae bacterium
AAATATCGGACTCGACGCGGGCACCCGGAACAGCATTGCCTTTCGTATCGATGACAGTCAGTCGATAGCGCAGCTTGTCTCGCACATTCCATTCCGGAATCGATACGCCTGGAATATGTTGCGCAGGCCATAGTGTTTCCCTACGGGACACGGTTTGTGTCTCGCCATTCGCATCCTGGTAGTCCAGTTCGAGGCGCAGGGTCTGCAATGTGCCTGCTTCCGGTAAATCACTCACCGTAAGACGTGCAGCACCTGCTGCATCAAGCGTGGCCTTCTGCGCAAAAGGTTTACTGGCTATCTCTGGTTCACCTTCGGGACCATCATCCCTGATCAAGCCCACCTTGATATTTCCATTGGCAAAACGCGTGTCAGGAAATGCATCGCTTGAGTATGTGCGGGGCTCGACCTGGTGACGCAACATGACCGGCTGAAGGCTTGCACCACCTCCTGACAGGTATTGAATGCCGATATCTACGGCCACTGACCGTGGATTGATCAGTTCAATCTGCGTAAGGTTGAGTTGTGCCCGCATGGTCGGCAGCCTGAATGCCGCGACCTCGAATTCACCTGACTCGAAGGACTCAGCCGGCACACGACCCGCTTTATCCCTGCTGAGAGTGATCCGATATGCACCCAGTCGTGCCTCATTCGGGATTTTCCAGCTTGATACCGCTATTCCCTGAGAATCAAACTTGACCGACTGGGTATAGGTTTGATCACTTCCCGCATGCGTGATACTCAGTTTGTTGGGCAAACTTTCCTGGGGAAGAAAGCCGAAACCGGACCCAGTGCGCCGGCGAATGAAATGCTTCATCTCCAACGTTTCGCCCTGGCTAAGCAGACTGCGGTCGAGCACGCTGTGCGCGATGATCGGCCCCCATGTCTTCGCCGCAGGCAAGCTGAATCGCCACGACTCGATGCCGTTGTCCCATGAGGTGAGAGTAAACGTCCTGTCTTGCTTTACACGGGCAGAAACAAACCAACCCCCGTTCCAGTTTCTGCAATAGGGTGGCTCCCCCAACTCTTCCAAAATTTGGGCACGCCCTTGCCGATCGGTTTTGCCTTGCCACTTAGCTTTGCCGTTGCAATCGCTTACCGTGACTTGTGCATCGGCAACGGGTTTTCCGGAATCGAGTGATGTCACCCAGGCCAGGGACGATTCGCGTCCTTTCTTGAAGTGCACCACCATGTTGGTAACCAGCGCGGCGGTGTGGGTGTGGAAACTGGATTTATGCCCGAGGTAAGCCTCACCCAGTCGTGGGCTGGCAACCTCAACGACATAGAAACCCGGGCCGGGCAACGGGATGCCAACCACCTCGAACTCTTGGGCTCCGCCCGGTTTTGGTACTGCAAATTCAGTTACTGCGTTGACCTGATCAAGTATCGAAAAGCTGTTCTCGGGTTGCTTGATCGGGGGCTTCTTGGGATCAGGGTTTGGCAGTGCCCGGCCGTATCGCACCCCGTTCAGATGCCTGAGCCAATCAATGACGAATTTGTCGCCGCTTTCACGAACAAATGCGTATTTTCCTGGGGTTGATAGCTTGAGGTTGGTTTTATCAACGTCAAGATTGCGCAGCGTGATGGGGAGGACTGGGTTAGAAGATTCAATGACTCCAAAATCACTCGAAAACTTTGCAAGGGGAGGATAACCGTCGGTACGAATCGTCATCGGAAACTGGGCGGCATTTACCAAGTCACGCCCGACCTCGTCCTTCAACGCCGGGGGGAGCGTGAGCTTGAACGTTGATTTTTCCTGGAATGGCCCATCGAAGCGCAGGCTCTCAACCGTGGAGGATGCGCTTTCAGACTCGCTGATTTTTGGGATTAAAACTCGCCCATCAGAAGAAGTGAGACGAACACGGTTAGCATCCTTCAGGGACACTGCGCTGGTGAAGTAGACATTAATAGGTGTGAGCGGGTTGCAGGCAGCACGCGCATTGATCCTCGGGCATGTCACCCGTGCCCGGAACGCAGGCCTCACCTGAAAATCGAAAGATTGTTTCGCAACACTGGAAAGACCGCTTCTGGCCTTGATTCCTTGGTCAAGAACCAACGACACTTCAGCATCATTGGGCAATGGACGCTTGCAACGGAAAACCTGCGTGGTTTCTCTGTCTGGCGTCTCGGCTTTTGCTAGCGTCGCCTTGCGGGCTTCACCCTGGAAAACCTCGGCTTCAATCCGCTCCGAAAGCCCGGCCACCTCGCAAAAAGCTCGCCCCTCAAGGGCTCGCGGGCCTAAGGGTGCATTGAAATCAAGGATGAACTCTTGCCGCTCGTCGATTCTTCCATAAGGGGAAGGTTCAAGGACCTCAGCGTCAGGACCCGATGTCCTGAAACGATATTTTTCAACTTTGATAGGCTGACCACTAAGGTCTCGCAGGAAGTCACGAACTGAGAACTCGCACTGAGCCGCACCCGGGAGGTCTTTCTCGAAATCGAATACCCATGTTCGATCATCAAGCCACTTCCCAGTACCTGTGCCATTGTGTGAACAAACAATCACAAAGGGACTTGGAGAATGCGGATCTCCAAAATTAACCATCGGGGTCGCAAACCGGGCACTGGCTTGCCTCGCTGTATCGACGACACCACTCGGCGAGAAAACCGTAACCCCTGATGCGAATGCCAAGAAGGGAATCAAGAAACCTGATGCCGCAAGAAATTTTAGGGTTGCCGACTTCACAGTGCCACCTCAATAACAGGACGCAGCCGAACAAGCTGCCGTAGTAAGAATTGGGGCCTCATCGAAGCTGGCTCCGGTTGAAGCTGCCGCTTATTCGATTTCGCCTCAAAAATCAAAATCACCCCCACAAACTCTTGCAACCATGTGCTCGCAACCCGAGATACGTAAGATGGTTGCGGGGCAAAAGCCTGATGATGGCGAGCCTCAATGATGGCACAGCGAGGAGAGTGAGCCGGTGGTGCGCTTAGGCTTCGGGATAAACAATTTTGCTTGTGCGAGGGCCGCCCACTCTGACAAACCAGGCGCAGTCACCGTTGCCAAGCAAGGCCAATCCGTTCATCGTTGAGGGGACCGAATCCATGATTGCACGCAGTTCCGGCCACACACATTTTCAAGAACAGCATCAAATGACCGAACAACAGCCCCCTCCTTTGTTTATTGTTTGACGTAGCCCCAGGTTTTCAAGCGGGATATCGCGTACTTGCCCTCCCGGGTCGATGAAGCCGCCTGGGAGTATCGATAATAGTTTTCGGCTGCCTTTTTCTTGTTGCCCATGTTTTCATAAGCGACGCCCTTGAGAAAAACCGTGCCGAGATTTCCCGGAAGCTGGCGGTCATAGGCATCGAAAAACTGGAGCGCGGCCTCAGGTTGTTTCAGCGCAAGCTTGGCCACGCCGGAAAGTTGTATGGCCTTGCCTTCGCCTGGGTAGATGATGCGCGCCTGCCGCAGATAAGCCTCTGCTTCGCGTTCCTTCTTTTGTGCCAGTTTGGCCTTGGCCATCAGTACATTGGCGGCATAATCGTCCGGGGCAAGCGCGATCGCCTTGCGAAAATGCACTTCGGCCTTGGCCGGCTGGTTCTTGGCCATAAGGCTTTCGCCCTGCTGCATCTCGACAATCGCCGGCTTGATCTGGCGCAGACCAGCGATATTGTCCATATAGCGTTCCCGCCGAAACTTCTT
>CAZLOC010000404.1:0-3639 GCA_964560935.1 uncultured Anaerolineaceae bacterium
ACATGACGGTGCTGAACGATCTGGACCGCTTCCATCTCGTGATGGACACCATCGATCGCCTGCCGCAGACCGGCGACAAGGGCGTCTACCTGAAACAACAGCTCAAGGACAAGTTGATCGAGCACAAGCAATACATCGACAGATACGGCGAGGACCTGCCGGAAATTCGGGGCTGGAAATGGAAGGGCTGACGCCGCAATGGTTCTGCGCTTCATTGCGTTGGTGTGGTGCGGGAACGACCGGCGTCGAACTTGCCCCGCTTCTGCGGATGGGTCGTTAGCCGGGACGGACTCGAGAGGCTATGACCGAACAAACGCGGGTCAGTCACCCGAAGGAGCGTCTTATGTCCTCGGACGTCGAGGGATTCGATTCGCTGGCCGAGCTAGCCCTGGACATGCGTTCGTCGTGGAATCATGCCACCGACCAAGTGTGGCGGGCGCTAGATGCGGAGCTCTGGAGCTTGATCCAGAATCCGTGGGTCATCTTGCAGACCGTGTCGCGCGAGAAGCTCCAGCGTGTTTTGTCCGAACCCGTTTTCCGCAAGAACCTTGACGCTCTGGCGAAAGCTAGGCGGGATGCGGCGGAGGCACCGGCGTGGTTTCAGCGAACCTACCCGCAATCATCACTGAGTTGTGTTGCGTATTTCAGCATGGAGTTCATGTTGAGCGAAGCTTTGCCCATTTACTCGGGCGGACTTGGCAACGTGGCCGGCGATCAGCTTAAGGCCGCCAGCGATCTGGGCGTGCCGGTCATTGGCGTGGGGTTGCTCTACCAGCAGGGCTATTTTCGCCAGATCATTGACCAGGATGGCGCCCAGCAGGCCCTTTACCCATATAACGATCCCGGGCAATTGCCTATCACCCCGTTACGTAAACCGAATGGGGAGTGGTTACGCTTAGAGGTAGCATTACCCGGTTACTCTGTCTGGCTGCGTGCCTGGCAAGTTCAGGTCGGCCGCGTAAAGCTGTACCTGCTGGACAGCAATGACGTAGCGAATTACCCCGCGCATCGAGGTATTACCAGCGAGTTGTATGGAGGCGGGTCGGAGTTGCGCCTTAAGCAAGAGATGTTGCTTGGGATCGGCGGGTGGCGGTTGCTCCGCGCTCTCGACATTGAGGCGGAAGTCTGTCACCTAAACGAAGGGCATGCGGCCTTTGCTGTGTTGGAACGCGCCCGAACTTTCATGGAGGAGACAGGCCAGCCCTTTGAAGTCGCATTGGCAGTTACGCGGGCAGGCAACCTGTTCACCACGCACACGGCAGTGGCCGTTGGATTCGACCGGTTTTCCCCGGCCCTCATCGAACAATACCTTGGCGGGTACGCCAAGAAGCTCGGCTTAACACTCCACGATTTGCTGGCTCTGGGCCGCTCGAATCCGGAAGATCCGACGGAGAGCTTCAATATGGCCCATCTGGCAATCCGGGGGAGCGGAGCGGTCAACGGCGTGAGTCGCTTGCATGGGAAGGTGAGCCGGCATCTCTTTGGGCCTCTCTTTCCGCGCTGGCCGCAAGACGAAGTGCCTATTGGCCACGTCACTAACGGAGTTCACATGCCGACCTGGGACTCAGCAGCGGCGGATGATCTTTGGACGAAGGCCTGTGGTAAGGAGCGCTGGCAGGGAACAACGGAAAACCTGGAGCAGGAGATTCGCCGTGTCTCCGACGTCAAGCTCTGGCAATTTCGCATTGCCGTCAGTAAGTCTTTTGTTGACTATGCACGCGAACGATTGTCCAGGCAATTGGCCGCCTCCGGTGCATCGCCAGAGTTGGTGGAAGGTGCGAAACATCTGTTCGATCCGAACGCGTTGACCTTGGGCTTTGCGCGTCGTTTTGCCACCTACAAACGACCAAACATGCTGTTGCACGATCCGGAGCGACTGCTGCGCCTGTTGACTAATCCTCAGCGCCCGGTACAACTAGTCCTCGCCGGTAAGGCCCATCCGGCGGACCAGGATGGGCAGGCTTTAATACGGCAGTGGACGCAATTTATCCGGCGGCCCGAGGTAGGCCCGCATGTGATTTTTTTAAGTGACTACAACATGCTCTTGAGCGAGTACCTTGTGCAGGGGGTGGATGTCTGGATCAACACACCGCGAAGGCCCTGGGAGGCCTGTGGAACGAGCGGCATGAAAGTACTGGTCAATGGCGGCATAAATCTATCGGAGTTGGACGGCTGGTGGGCCGAGGCGTACACCCCTGAGGTGGGATGGGCGTTGGGAGATGTACAGGAACATGGTGATGATCCGGCCTGGGACACGGCCGAAGCCGAGGCGCTCTACGATCTGCTTGAGCGCGAGGTGGTCCCTGAGTTCTATACCCGTGATGAACAAGGTATTCCCATTGCCTGGGTCAATCGAATGAGGGAAAGTATGGCGCGGTTGACACCACAGTTCTCCGCCAACCGCACGGTACGCGAATACACCGAACAACACTACCTCCCGGCAGTTTCAGCCTACCTTGAGCGAGCTGCTGACAAAGGCACAATCGGCGTTAATATGGTTAATTGGCGGAATGATCTGTATCAAAAATGGGCTGCACTACGCTTTGGCGAAATGAAGATTGTAACCGAGGGCAAACAGCACATATTCGAAGTGCAGGTGTATCTCGATGATCTCGACCCTAATTCGGTACGGGTCGAGCTTTATGCCAATGGTGTTAATGGTAACCCACCGGAGCGAGTGGAAATGCAGCGCATGCGACAATTGGTGGGCGCAATAAATGGCTACGTTTATCGAGCGGGCCTGCCTGCATCCCGCTTGGCGACAGACTATACGGCGCGCGTGATACCGAACTATGATAGCGTTGCGGTCCCTCTGGAAGCCGCTCAAATACTGTGGCAGCGGTAATGCGATTTCGAATAGATAATTGTGACTAATAAAGAGTCACGGACACCAACAGAAATTTACATGGTCTATGAAAAACGGGATGGGCAAGGAGACAAGATGAGAAAAAAGACTGGGATTACATATTTGTTTCTGGATATCGGCGGTGTCTTGCTCACAGACGGATGGGATCATCATGCCCGCAAGCGGGCGGCGACGAAATTCAAGCTGGAGTTGCCCGAGATGGAGAATCGGCATCATCTGACCTTCGAAACCTACGAGGAGGGAAAGCTTACGCTCGAAGAATATTTAGGTCTGGTAGTCTTCTATCAAAAGCAACCGTTCACCCGGGCTCAGTTTCGGAAATTCATGTTCGCCCAGTCGAAGCCGTATCCCGAAATGATCGAGTTGATCCGCCGGCTTAAAGCACGGTATAGATTGAAGATCGCCGCAGTCAGTAATGAAGCACGGGAATTAAATGCATACCGGATTCGAAAGTTCAAACTAAACGGTTTTGTGGATTTTTTTATTTCCTCCTGCTCCGTTCACCTCCGCAAACCCGATGCGGATATCTTCCGGCTTACGCTGGACATCGCCCAGACGCCAGCCAGCCAGGTAGTCTATATCGAGAATACCCCGATGTTTGTCCAGATCGCGGAAGGTTTGGGGATTCGAAGCATTCTTCATATGGACTACAGGTCCACGTGCGCGAGACTGGCTTCGTTCGGATTGCAGAATGACGAAGGAGTCATCCATGAAACCCGCTAACCCACGCATCCTGACGATCAATGGCGGCTCGTCGAGCATCAAGTTCGCGC
>CAZLOC010000405.1:0-3635 GCA_964560935.1 uncultured Anaerolineaceae bacterium
ACGGCATGCCCCCCAACGGCGGTTTCGGCATGGGCGTCGACCGGTTGGCGATGGTCTTCACCGACAAGCATTCTATCCGCGATGTGCTGCTCTTCCCGGCGTTGCGCAAGGAAGAGAAAGATGGATAAATCAAAATGGACTCTCATCGCTGGCGATATTCTCGCTCTGGCAATCATTACCATCATCGGCTTTGCCTCCCATGGCGAAGCGAACATTTCCCTCCTGCCGCGCATGTCCACTACCTTCATTCCGTTGGTGATTAGCTGGTTCTTGATCGCTCCCTGGTTTGGACTGTTCAACGCACAGATCACATCCGATCCAATACAACTCTGGCGTCCGCCGCTGGCTATGCTGCTGGCAGCACCCATGACCGCCATTTTGCGGGCGGCGATGCTCAATGCGGTCGCTTTACCGTTGTTCACGCTTATCTTAGGCGGTAGCGCGGCAATTGGAATGCTCGTCTGGCGCAGCTTGTATCTTTGGTGGCTCAAGAAATCGAACCAAAGATAAACGAAGATAGAAAAAGGGAATCATCCCCGTTTATCTCAGTTTATCTCCGGTGAATACCACCCTGTAATGATAAAATACCCCCAATGGACGAACCCGCTCTCATCAACGAAGCCCAACGCGGCGACCTGGACTCTTTCAACACCCTCGTCCTGACCTACCAGGACATCCTCTTCAACACCGCTCTGCGCATTATGGGCGACGAAGACTCGGCCGCCGACGCCACGCAGGAAGCCTTCCTCTCGGCCTTCCGCGCCATCAAGTCCTATCGCGGCGGGTCGTTCAAGGCCTGGCTGATGCGCACCGTCACCAACGCCTGCTACGACGAGCTGCGCCGCCTGAAACGTCGCCCCACCACGCCGCTCGAACCCGAAACGGACGATGGCGAAGAAATGGAAACTCCGCGCTGGCTGGCCGACCCGTCCATGAGCCCCGAAGAAGAAACCGAAGCCGACGATCTCGAACATGCCATTCAGCACTGCCTGGATGAACTACCCCTTGAATTCCGCACCGTTGTGGTACTGACCGACATCCAGGGCATGGATTACAAAGAAGCAGCCTCTGCCGTCCGTGTGCCGCTGGGTACCATCAAGAGCCGCCTCACCCGCGCCCGACTGCGCCTGCGCGAATGCCTGCAAGGTTTCTGGGAACTTTTACCCGCCGCCTTTCGTCTGGAAGGAGAGAGCCTCCGCACATGACTCAGACACCTTCCTTCCGCGATGTAGAACAACTTTCTGCCTATTTGGATGGACAACTTAAACCGTCCGAAATAGCGCGTCTCGAATCGCGCCTCCAAGCGGACCCTGCGCTTGCTTCCGTTTTGAAGGACCTGCGCCAGGCTCGCGGCATCCTCCGCCAACTCCCCCAGCGACGCGCCCCGCGCAACTTCACATTGACCCCGAAAATGGTCGGCCTGAAACCGCCCTTGCCGCGCACCTACCCGGTTTTCCGCTTTGCAACCGTGCTGGCCACCTTATTGCTCTTCTTCACCTTTGCCACGAACTTTATGGCGCCGCGTCTCGTCCGCACGGCTGCGCCTTTCCCCTATGGAGTGGGTGGTTATGGCGGTGGAGGCGGTGGCGAGCCCGAACTTTCCATGGAAGCTGCGCCCGAAGAACCGGCCGCACCGGCGCTCGAAGCGCCTGCTGCGAAAGAGCCGGCTATCGAAGAACCCGCTGCGCCAGCGCTGCCTGTCCCAGCGCCAACTGAAATGGCGCCTTCAGCCGATGATAGCGCCCGCATCGAACCAACGCTAGGGCCATCCGAGAAGAGCGGCGTACAAGGAGCGCCCACTGGCGAACCCTTTGCCCAGCAGGCTGAGCCAGATCAGGCGCTGCAAACCCAGCCGCCAAAACCACTTGTCAGCGTCACGTTGCAACTTGTGCTGGTCGGTATTGCCATCTTGAGCGGATTGATTGCCCTGATCTTGCGTTATACTGCTATTCGTAAATGGCGCGCGAAAGCCAAATAAATTTTTGTCCCCGCTGCGGGACCCCTGTAACTCTGCAAGATCGCTTTGGCAAACTCCATCCGGTTTGCCCGCAGTGTGAGTGGATCCATTTCGACGACCCGAAAGTCGCTGCGGCCGTCCTGGTAGAACAGGATGGCCGCGTGTTGTTGGTGCGGCGCGTCAATGAGCCTCACCGCGGCTTGTGGACCTTGCCCGCCGGCTTCGTTGACGCGGGCGAAGACCCCGCCCGGGCTGCCGAACGGGAATGTTTCGAGGAAACAGGTCTATCGGTCCGTGTGACGCGGGTATTAGATGTCATCGCGGGAAGGGAACACGAGCGCGGCGCAGATTTCGTCATCGTCTATCAAACGGAAATTCTTGGTGGAACAATATCTCCCAGCGACGACGCAGATGCGGTCGAATGGTTCGCATACAGCAAATTGCCCTCATTAGCCTTTATAGCCACAACAAAAGTCTTGGTCGAGCATCGAAAATAGCCTGATCGGGCTATATTAAATCACCTTGCGAAGGGCTGATTCTATATGCTATACTGCGGCTACTAATTCATTTCTTTCTTTTTTGGAGGAGAATCAAATGTTCGTAAAAACCTTAAAGCCCTTTGTTTTTCTTATCGTCGTGATGGCCATGGTCAGCCTGGCCTGCCTGGGTTCAACTGAAACGCCAGCGCCACAACCCCCGCCCGCTACCGAGGCCCCGCAACAGCCCGAACAACCGCAACAGCCTGAAGAGCCTGCACCAACGGAAGAGCCAGCATCGACGGAAGAGCCCGCTGTGTCCGACGCGCAAGACTTCTTCACCGAGGAATTTGACGGCAGCACCGACAACTGGACCTATTTCATAACCAAGAACGATACCACCGCTGATGATGGTGGAGTGGCCCCCTTCACTGAAGACGGATTCCTAATCTTTGACCTCAGTAAATATCTCAATGTGTATGCAATGTATGAACCCTACACATATGACAATGTCCGCATTGACGTCCGTGTAGATAACCGGGGTACAAACAACAACAATATCAACATGCTCTGTCGTTACTCCGATGAGGGCTGGTACGAGATCTCGGTTGCCAACAATGGTCTCTACTGGCTATATGCTTATGATGGTCTCAAGAACACCTATGCCAAAATTGCCGATGGTGGTTCGAATAAAATCAAAGCAGGAAAAGAAGTCAATGATTATGCCTTTGTATGTAACGACCGTAATTTGACTCTTTACATCAATGGCTTCGAAACTCGCGTCTACACAGATAACCAGTATGTTTTCCGCCGAGGACAGGTAGGCATAGGCGCATCATCTTTCAAAGACTTACCCGTCAAGGTCGAATTTGACTACATCCAAATCAGCGAACCCTAAGAAATACCAGTCTCGCATCGAAGGCCACTCCCTGTGAGTGGCCTTTTTTCATCTTTCGAATATGCTACAATAAAAACACGTATGCAAACTACACCCAATCTGCGCCCTTCGCCCATCGCCGGGACCTGGTACGAGGGTAGCCCTGAGACCCTCAAACGAGATATAGACGGTTACCTGGATAGCGCACACCCCCCCGAACTGCTCGGGGATGTGATTGGCGTCATTGCGCCCCATGCCGGACACCGCTATTCAGGCGCGGTTGCAGGTTATGCCTTTGCCACGCTTCGCGGTCGGACCCCGGACC
>CAZLOC010000406.1:0-3630 GCA_964560935.1 uncultured Anaerolineaceae bacterium
CCTTCTTGCGTGCTTTGAGTGGGGTGCTGATTGTCCCTCCTGAATTACTGGTATCACCACAATAAATGGGGGCTCATTTCAGGCAATTGCCGGGGCTTCGATGACGACCTCCTCCAATGCAGCAAATTTTTCGGCATACTGCGGCTCGGTCAGCGGCGGGCAGTCGGCCAGTTTCTTCTGCGCAGCAGCCAGTTTTAGCGCAAAGGAATAACAGGTCGACTCACCACATCCTTTGCAGTTCGTGTTCGGGAGCAGTTTATAAATTGCCATCGGCGTCGGACGTTGGCGCGTAGTGGTATCGGGTGTGATCTCAGCGCGGCGTTCCCAGGTGCGGTTGACGAGCTCGATCAGCCCTTTGAGCTCCTTCTCTGCACCGTCGCGGTCCTCCACGTTGGATGTGGCAATCTCGTAGGCATGGAAGGCGATGTTGTGCCCACCTTTCTTCCAGGTCAGGGCTTGTGCGCCAGGGTGATAGATCGCGCCGCGCAGCGTGGCATTGAGATACGGCAGAACTTCCGATATATCGGCAATCAGACGCGCCTTGGCTGCGTAGCGTTCCGCGCCTGGCTCGCAGGGTGGTGTGAAAACTTCAAGATCATACTTTTCGATCAACATGGTACCCTCCCGTTTTTAGTTTATTGGTTTTTACTCAACGCTTCAAACTGGATCTCGACCTGTTCCAGATCCAGCGGTGACTCATCGCTCAAGCCTTCATCCTGCTTCCAAACCACCTGACCCTCGGCATTCAGCAAAATGAGAGTCGGCGCTCGGATCACTTCATATTGCCGCGCCAGATCAGGGCGGTGATCCATGTCAATCTTGATGATGCGCAGGGGCGCATTCCAAACATCCATCTGCGCCGCAGCATTATTGTAGACGAACAGTTCGCACTCACAGCCGCGCGCCTTGTTGAAGAAAAGCAGAACAGGCTCCCCGTCCAGTTCGAGCGGTGGACGCGGGGCGAACCAGCCCAGTTGAATGACTTTCAGTCCCAGGGTCAGGGCAAGCGCGGCGAAGAAGAAAATCCAGAGGGCCCTGCGACTCATGCGATCCACACAAAGTACAAGCCAACGGCAACCACCACCGCCCCGGCGACTTTCTCCAGCGCCTCGTTCCAGCGACCGAATGCCTGCAACCGTTTCAGGATACCAGTGAACGTTCCCGCCAGCACGATCGGCACGCCGCGCCCGAGGGCATAGACGAATAATAACCCTGCGCCGTAGACCAGTGCACCTTTCGCCATCACATAGGTCAGGATGGCGGCCAGAACAGGCGTGGCGCACTGTGACGCCACCAAGCCAGAGACAAGACCCAGCGCCAGCGCGCCAGGCGCGCCCTTGAGCGTGACGCGCTCGCGCAATCCGCCCAGCCAGAGCGGGGTTTCGATGCGGATGAGGCCGAGCATGTTCAGCCCGGTGACGAAGCAGACGAAGGCAACCAGGTAATACCACCAGGTCGTGGAAACGCCCACCAGCCCGCCGATGAGCGCCGCCGCCAGACCCAATAGCATAAAGGTCAGCGCCAGACCGATGGCGAAGGTCAGTGAGAGAGTGAAGGCGCGGGAGCGCGGCAGGTCGTGTGAACCGCCGACATAGCCAACCACCAGTGGGATCATCGCCACGTTGCAAGGTCCAATACTGGTGATAATGCCGCCCAGAAAGACGAGTGCGAAAGCTAACAGAGAGGCGTTTTCGATGAGGGTGAAATCGAGATCCATGTTATTGTCCTGCCGCCAGGCGGGTCAATGTATCGCGGAATTGCTCCGCTGGCATCGCGCCGATGAAAACCTGACGGGTTCCTTGCGCGTCGTAAAAGACCAGAGTCGGGATGGATTGCAAGCGTTCGCGGCGGAGGATGTTTTGATTGCGCTGGACGTACACATCCACGTCGATCAGTACAACGGAGTCTTGAAAGTCGGGATAGACATTTGCCACAGTCCCCATCATCTCTTTGCAGGGAATGCAATCGAGCGAGTGCAGGAAGACGAAGGTTGGACGTCCTTCTTCGAGCGCCTGATCGAGTTGCAATTCGAGCGAGGCGGCGGAAGCGGACAAGTTGCCACCGCTCTTGAAGGCAAAGACGGCGATCAACAGCAGGGCAATGCCTGCCAGGATCAACAGGGTCGGCGGCTGCTTGCGGGTGGGGCGCTTACGCTTGGGGCGTTTATATTTGGGCATTATTCGTCCTCATCCGATATAGTAAATTGAAGGACGGCAGGTGGGGTGCCGAGCAAAAGCAGCAGGGTCACGATGACTGCCGAAGCGAGACACCAGATGCATACTGCTTTGATCACGAAGGGCTCAAGATAGGTGAGATAGAGCGAGAAGACCACTGCAAAGAAGGCCATACCCCAAAAGCCGATGGCGGCGGACGTTTCCAATTTGGGCAGGAAGCGACGTGCCAGCCAGGCAGCGATTAAACCAAGATAGCCAAGCAACCCCAGCACGCCCACGGGCAGAATATCGAACAATTTTGCATAGCGGCTCTGCTGGACAGCGTTGCAATCGCCGACGGGGCCACATACGGCCTCAACCGACTGGGTTTCCACATAGGAGAGATAGCCTGCCACGCCAATGCCGATAACAATCAGCGCGGGGATAAGCCAGTCCGCCCATGCGGGCAGCGGGAAGGCTGCGCCCCGCCAAAGGGCGACGAGGCTGTATATCAGCGCCGCGGCCATAAGCGCCATGATGACGATGGCAAGTGTGAAACCGTCGGAGCGGACTGTTGCAGAAGCGTTTGGATCGGAATTGACTGGCAAAACAGCTTCCGACCGGGTCGTTATGGAAGGCCAATCCACGCCGCCTGTGGCCAGATAGGAGGCCACCAGGTCGGGCAATTCGACAGCCATCTGTTCACCGATCAGCAGGTGATCCCCTACGATGATCAGCGGCAAATCCACCTCCTGGCGCGGGATGCCGTAAGACTCGGCTACCCGATAGAGATATTCCACATCCTCCCCAGTGACGATGTCCACTGTGCGGACCTCGAATTGTTCGCCATATTTTTCTCGCACAGGCCCCAGCGCCGCGCCCACTTCGAGCTGGCAATCGCGGCAATCCAGCGTGGTGAACAGGGTGGCTCGCACGACTGCGCCGTTTATCGAAGGGATGGATAATGGTGTTGGCGTAGTTTGAATGAGAAAATCATTCAGGCTGGGGATTGAGGGCCTGTCCACACCGCCCTGGGCGAGATAACGCTCGATCAGGCCAGGCAGTTCCTCAGGGATCTGCTGCAAGCCGACCAACACCTGATCGCCGATGATGAGAAACGGGACACCCACCCGGTCACGGGGAATGCCATAGGTGGCAGCTACTTCGTAGAGACGGTTCACATCGTCCATGCCGACCACCTCTACCAGCAGGACCTCCAACTGTGCGCCGTATTTCTCCCGCAACGGGGGCAAGACGTTATCCAGCACCTCGTGGCAGTGCGGACAGCCGTCCATCCAGAACAGGATAGTGTGCACGACGGGCTGTGGCAGACCCTCGTCGCAAATATGACAGGCTTTGTACGTCGGCGTGGGGCGCGGCGTGGCCTGTGAGTCTGGCGCAGCCTGGGCCGGAAAAACAACCAGGGCAAACAGGAGCAGGCTTATGGTCAGGAAAAGAAGCGTTGCGGCTCGTTTCA
>CAZLOC010000407.1:0-3621 GCA_964560935.1 uncultured Anaerolineaceae bacterium
CGACGAAACAGTATGGCGCTTTGCTGATTGCTGACGAAGTGCAAACGGGTCTGGGCCGCACCGGGAAGCTGTGGGGCGTCGACCACTGGAACGTCGAGCCTGACATCATTGCCGTAGCCAAGTCGCTCGGCGGCGGCGTCATGCCGATCAGCGCGGTGACGACCACTGAAGAGATCTTCCAGCCCATGATGTACCCGAACCCGTTCATGCACACTACTACAACGGGTGGCGGCGCACTGGCCTGCTCGGCGGCGATAGCGTCCATCAACGTGACGCTGCGTGATAAGCTGTGGGAACAGGCCGCCCAGAAAGGGGAATACCTGATCCCGAAACTCGAAGCGCTTGCGATAAAATACCCGCAATTTTTTGAAAGGATTACGGGCAAAGGCCTGTTGATCGCCATGCACTTCTGCAGCCCTGAAATTGGCTACAAGGTTGCAGCAGGGTTGTTCAAACACCATGTCCTGGTCGCGGGTACATTGACGAACGCGCAGACCATTCGCATCGAGCCACCGTTGGTCATCGCTTACGAACAATTGGACGAAGTGTTGAACCGTCTTGCTGGCGTGCTTGCTGAAGTTCAAAAATCTCTTTAACTGGATGGCGAATCAATGTCAATTACATCCTTTGACACACAATTCAAAACTCGCACTCCCGCCTCACAGGCCATGTTCGAGCGTGCCAGCCAACATTTGCCCGGCGGCGTGGCCGGGAACGGCAAATTCCTGGCACCGTATCCCATCTACGTCAAGCAGGCGCAGGGCGGGGAATTCATCGATATGGACGGCAACCGCTACATCGACCTGCTGATGGGCGGCGGGGTGCACATCCTGGGTCACTCAGCCGAAGTGGTGATGAGCGCGGTCGAGGCGCAGTTGCGCGCCGGGACGCACTACTACATGGCAGCTGAGGCCGAAGTTCAACTGGCCGAGAAGGTCAGCCAATTGATGCCGCACATTGAGATGGTGCGTTTCGTCAACACCGGTTCGGAAGCCACACAGATGGCCTTGCGCGCCGCGCGCGCCTACAGCAAACGCGACCGCATTGCCAAATTCGAGGGCAATTTTCATGGACAGCACGAAGCAGTGTTGATCAGTACCCTGGGTGCAGAAGGGCCGGAAGATGAACCGGTTTCGCGCGTGGACAGCGCTGGCGTGCCCCGCCACACACGGGAGGATGTGCTTGTCTTGCCGTACAACGACGCGGAACGGACTGTAGAGTTGATCTCCCAACATGCCGACGAGTTGGGTGCCGTTATTCTGGAGCCGGTCTCCGCGTTTGGGTTGGGTGTGGTGGAAGCGCAGCCTGAATTCCTGAAAGCCGTCCGTGAAGTGACCGCCAAATACGAGATCCCGCTCATCTTCGACGAAGTGGTGACCAACTTCCGCCTTGGGGTGGGTGGCGCGACTGAGTACTTCGGCGTCACACCCGATTTGGTCTGCCTGGGCAAGATCATCGGCGGCGGGTTTGCCATCGGCGGTTATGGCGGTAAACGCGAGATCATGGACAAGGTTGTCACGCCCAAAACAGGCCTGTGGAATCTGTCAGAGCAAATCTTCCAGTCGGGCTGCTTCTCCGGCAATCCGATTTCGATGGTGGCTGGCTTGGCTGTTTTGAACGAACTGGAAAAAGGCAAGATTTATCCCCACATCAATGGAATTGCCGAAAAGCTACAAAAAGGAATAACTGAGATCGGCCAACGATTGGGATTCCCGATTTTGGTCAACCGGGCAGCATCGTTCTTCCAGGTTCATTTTGGTGTCGAGAAAATCAGCAATAAACGTGAGCAACTCAAGGCAGACAAGAAAACTGCCGACCTGTTCCACTTTGGACTGCGGGCAAACGGCGTAATGGCCAGCTCGCATCCGTTGTTTGTATCGGCTGCACATACGGATCAGCATGTCGCAACCGTATTGGAAACCGCTGAACGTGTACTGCTTCAAATAAAGTCATGAGAAAATTTCGATAGTAGCGGTTTCGCATTAAATAACGACTAACCCTTACAGGGTACTTCGCAAAGTCGTTACTACAAAGGCTAATTGTTGGAGTTGGCATGAGTGAATTTGCTGTTGAACTACAGGATGTCGTCAAGCGCTTTCCTACGCCTGAGGGTGGAGAGGTGTTTGCCGTCAACCACGTCACGATGCAGATCAAAAATGGCGAGTTCTTTTCCATGTTGGGGTCTTCCGGATGTGGGAAGACGACCTCCCTGCGCATGATCGCTGGTTTTGAATGGCCGACCAGTGGGGAAGTATTCATCCAGGGCACGCCCCAGGGACACACGCCACCGTTCAGGCGCCCGGTCAATACGGTGTTTCAGAGCTACGCTCTCTTCCATCATATGACCGTTTTCCAAAATGTAGCCTTCGGCCTTGAGATGGATGGAGCAGGGAAAGACGAAATCAAAAAGCGTGTCGAGCGTGCACTGGAGATGGTGCAATTGACCGGCATGGACAGGCGCTACCCAAGACAGCTCTCAGGCGGCCAGCAGCAACGTGTGGCCCTGGCGCGCGCCATTGTCAAGACGCCGGATGTGTTGCTCCTAGACGAACCTCTGGGCGCACTGGACTTGAAATTGCGTAAGGAAATGCAGCTTGAATTAAAGGCGCTCCAACAAAAGCTGGGCATCACATTTGTTTACGTTACTCATGATCAGGAAGAAGCTCTGACAATGTCTGACCGCATCGCGGTGATGAGCCAGGGTAAGGTGCTGCAAATGGGTCTGCCTGTGGAAATTTACGAGCGTCCCAACTGCAAGTTCGTAGCTGATTTCATCGGCACCTCCAATTTTATGGAGGGGATAGTCAAATCTCTGGAGAAAGGTATCGCTTTTGTATTTATCCCTGCCCTGAATGCGGAGATTAATGGAATCGCTTTGGGAGATGTTTCTGTGGGTGAAACGGTAGCAGTTTCCGTTCGTCCGGAAAAGATCCGCCTGGCGGATAAGGCAGTGTTGAACCGGAATTGCTTCGAAGGCACGATCGATCTTGTCACCTATATTGGATCCGATACACATTTGTATGTCAGTGTTAATGGTTTGAAGTTGAAAGTCTGGGAACAGAATAAGATTTCCAGTCTTGACCCTGCGGCGTATTACACCGTTGGGCAAAAAGTATGGTTGACGCTGTTTCCGGAGAACACGCTGGTGCTGGCGAACGAGTAGGTATGCCATGTTGAAACGACTACGTGAGAACAAATCTTCACAAGGGACCCTGCTGATCACGCCGACCCTGGTCTTCATGGTCGGGTTATTGATCATCCCACTCTTTCTGACACTCATCATCAGTTTTGGTAAACGATCTGCTGATGGGAATGTGATCTACACATTTGGTCTGCACAACTATGCCCGCATTGTTGGCATCAGTACGGATTGCGCAGGCGGGCAATCGATTTGTTTCGACCCCTTGTATGCCCAGATCCTGTGGCGTTCGCTGACGCTGGCGTTCAACTCGACTGTTTTGGTCATTTTGCTGGCTTACCCACTGGCATATTTCATCGCCCGCTCGCATCCAAAGAGACGGAATACTTTCCTGTTCATGGTGCTCGTGCCGCTTTGGACGAATTTTGTCATCCGCGTATATGCCTGGATGATGCTGCTGCGCACGCAAGGTGTGATAAATA
>CAZLOC010000408.1:0-3619 GCA_964560935.1 uncultured Anaerolineaceae bacterium
CCCTGGCCAAGATCGCCGGCATCGAGATGTGCTGGAGCTACAACCGCCAGTACGGCACCCAGTACCTGGCGGTGATGCCGACCAACCTGTATGGCCCTGGGGACAATTACCACCCGCAGAATTCCCACGTCATCCCTGCGTTGATCCGCAAGTTCCACGAGGCCAAGGTCAACAACAGCCCGGCCGTCAGCGTATGGGGCACGGGTACCCCGAGAAGGGAATTCCTCTACAGCGACGACATGGCCGACGCCTGCGTCCACCTGATGAATCTGCCGGATGAGCAGTTCAAGACCCTGCTGGGCAGCGACGAAGCTGCGACCGGCATCTTCATGCCGCCACTGGTGAACATCGGGGTGGGGCACGACCTCACCATCAGGGAACTGGCGGAGACGGTGAAGGACGTGGTGGGGTACGAGGGTAACATCGAGTTCGATGCGACCAAGCCCGACGGGACGCCGAGGAAGCTGATGGATGTGAGACGAATAGACTCGCTGGCGTGGAGGGCGTCCACAAACCTGCGGGTAGGCCTAGAACGCGCGTACCAGGATTTTCGGAATATCGTCGGAGGCTTGGAAAAAGGAAATTGAGTCATCATCCTCTCGTACGTGGGCTTACGATGTTTTTTGCCATTCGAATAGGATGTGCCGAGCGCCAGATAATGCCGAGTGTTTTTGGCTCTATGGGGGTAGTCGGGGAAATGTCGCCAAGAACGTGTGTGGGTTTCGCCAATATCGAGTGGATACACCGGTTGGAAGCACTTGCCCGCCTGACAATGCCTGGAGAGCCATAAGATCACCTTGCAGGTGGAGGTGCGCTGCAAAAAACGGGATGAGGTAATCGCTGCCAACGGGCAGCGTGATTCCGAAGTTCCAGAAACAGCTCGAGGCCGGTGGACCGGTTACCGTGACGCACCCCCGACATAACCCGCCACTTCATGTCGATTCCCGAAGCCACGCAGCTGGTGCTGGAGGCGGGACTGATGGGCGAGGGCGGCGAAATCTTTGTTCTAGACATGGGCGAGCCGATGAAGCGCGCCGAGCTGGCAGGACTGATGATCCGGCTGTCCGGCGCGGACGAGAAGCGCATTCGCATCGAGTACACCGGCGTGCGTGCCGGAGAGAAGCTCTACGAGGAAGTGCTCGCCTACGACGAATCCACGTTGCCCACCCCGTACCCCAGGCCGCGCGTTGCGAGAGCCTGGCCGGCTGATCCCGGCGGGTATGCCGAATGTGTCGAGCGGCTGGAGTATCCGGGCACCTTCGAGAAAGCGACCGTTAGGCGCAAGCTAAAAAACTGCGTGCCGGAATACCAGACCGGAACAAAGGGTGAAACGCGAAATCCTGATACGTGCCAATATGGATTGTGCGCCAGGCGGTATGGAACTGCTGACCCCGGGGGCCAGTCTGCGCTGGGGGTGTTGCCGTTTCGGCTTGAATCCCAGCCCCGGTGGGCGCGCGGATTTTGCGGTGGTGATGTACAACGCCCGGCCCTACGATCGCTTCGACTGCGCGCCTCGAAACACACTCTTCATGCCGGCGAGCCCTTGGCGAAGAAGCTCTATCCCCAGTCCTTCTATCGGCAATTCGGCCATGTAGTTGATAGCGATACCGGATCCCGGCATCCCCGACTGCACGTGAGCGCCTTGGGGCTCAACTGGCACGTAGGGCTTGATCAGGCTACCCACGCCTATCGCTATGACTACGATCACTTGTCCGCCCTGGGCCTGCCCGGAGAAAGAGAACCGCATCGCTGTGGTGTGCTCCAACGCCAGCAAGACCGAAGGCCAACGTCAGCGCCTGGTCCTGCTGTAGGCTCTCAAGCATCGCCCGGGGGACCGGCTGGTGCATTTCGGTCGGGGCTTCCAGCCCATCGACGACAAGATGGAAGCCATCCTGCCTTACCGCTTCCATCTGGTGCTGGAAAATAGCGTGCTGCCCAACTACTGGACCGAAAAGCTCGCCGACGCCTACCTGGGGTGGGCCTACCCTGTCTACCTGGGATGCCCCAACGTGAACGAATACATGCCGGGGCCGGCGCTGGCGTTCATCAACGGCCTGGACGCCGACAGCGTCGCCCAACGCATCGTCGAATTACTGGACGCGCCCCTTGGCAGCGAGCGGGAAGACGCCATGGCGGAATCTCAGGGCGGGTGCTGAACGTCCACAAACCCTTCGCCTGGACGGCCCACTGGGTCGAGCGCATGTATCAGCCCGAACTGCACGAAAAAAGTGTAACCCTACCCTCCCACAAGGCGCACCGCAGTCTGGGACGGTGGATGATGTTCAGGCTGCGGCAGGCGCTGCAGGTGGGGCCTAAGTGCCGTTAATCGCTGCTGACTGCCGGGGGTAATTCAATTATCAGATTGCCCCAGGTCCTGAATGTTTCCCGATAGCCTAGTCCGCTATGTAGATCTGCATGCCTCGCTCAGCGCAGGCCAGTTCAAAATTAGAAAATGTGCTGACCCCCGGTGAGAAGCAGGCCCGTATACCCTCCAAGTCATCCGGAACCAAGTAGCCGCCATCCCCTTTCGGCCCGAGCCGTATCAGAGGGTGTTCGGTGGTCACCGGGCGAAGGCTGCGCAGCATTTCCTGCATAGTGTCGATCAATCACGAGCCAGATAATGCCGGCTGCGCACGTAGAATTTTTCCAGTGCATACAGTAGGCCAGGCAGCAGTTGCCGGTGCAGCCGACGCCGGCTCTGGATGTAGACGGGTACGGCGGAGCATGGATTGTGGGGTTTATGTCTTTCGTTGACCAGCCGTACCACGGTGGCAATAGTACCGTACAGCTCCAGTACCCGGCGGCGGCTTTCCAGAATAGCCGGCAGACGTTTCTCCCAAAGATTGTCTCGTATCGCCCTCTGGATGGTTTCGGCGGCGCCTTCCACGTCGTTGATATCGATGCGCAGAAAGCTTTCCGGCGGGAAGTAGTCCTCGGCGTTGGGGCAGCCGTAGTAGATGGGCAGGCAGGCGCCGATGAAGGGATCGGCCAGCTTTTCCGTCCAGTGGTGGAGCCCCAGGTGGTTCTCTATGGCCAGGTGGTAGCGGTAGGGGTCCAGGGCATCGGCCTTGTCAACCAAGGGGCGCACGCCATGGCCGTAGATGTCCATGAAGGGCAAATGGCGCTTCAGGTTCTGGGTGAATTCGTAGCGGGCTCGGTGCAAGGTGTTGCCCTGGCGTTTGCTGGAGCAGACTGTGGATAGGTCCAGGGTCTTGTCTAGGGGCACGTGCTCCACCAGGGTGTTGTAGTCGCCCCGGGGCGAGCTGTCGGCGTAGAACCAGAACAGGGCGGGCTGTTCCAGGATGCGCCCTTGGTGGCCCCCCGTTGCCCAGAGTTCCTGGGTGGAGAGGATCCAGCGGTACTGATTGAGATAGTAGCGACCGTAGGCCTTGATGGAGGAGGGCTCGGTCAGCAGGAGCAGGGTATGCTCGGGCGGGCAGGCCAGCTCTTCCACCCACAGCGGGTGGCGTTCGCCGGCCAGTGAGGGCAGGTCATCGTAAACCACCAGCCAGTCGTAGTCGCGACAGTCACGGTCGAATATGAAGTCGCAATTGCCCCAGCGCGGCACGTTGTTCGGGAAGCATTTCAGCCAGCCGGCGCCATCGGCGCCCGGCTTGTA
>CAZLOC010000409.1:0-3612 GCA_964560935.1 uncultured Anaerolineaceae bacterium
CCGCTGCGCATGTTTGGGGCAAGGATGTCCACCAGACGACCGACATCCTGCTCGAGGAGACCGATCCCGGCGCAAAAGTCGCCTGCATCGGCCCGGGGGGTGAGAACCTGGCGCTGATGGCGGCCATCATGAACGACAAGCACCGCGCCGCTGCCCGTTCCGGCGTGGGCGCTGTGATGGGCAGCAAGAATCTCAAGGGCGTTGTGGTCATGGGAAAAAAGAACCCGGCCTTCTTCGACGAGCAGGAAATGCGCCGTTTCAGCGTCGAACTGTCGAAGGAAGTGGGCGTGGACATCAAGAAGGGTTCCAACCTGCGCATTTACGGCACGGCTTACGTCCCGCAGGTAACCAACACCCTGGGCATCCTGCCGACGCGTAACTTCCAGAGCGGTGTCTTCGAAGGGGTTGATCGCATCGACGGCGTGGCTCTAAAGGAAAAGTATCTCATAACGCATAAACCTTGCTATCGCTGCCCGATCTCCTGTGGGCGTCTGACTGAAGTCGATGAAGGCAAATATGCTGGCAAGGGTGAAGGTCCCGAGTACGAGACAATTGCCTCGCTGGGTTCAGCCTGTGGCCTGGACAATCTGGCTGCGCTGACGGTTGCCAACTACCGCTGCAACGAACTCGGCCTGGATACCATCTCCACCGGCCTGACCATCGCGGCGGCCATGGAATTGTACGAAAAAGGCGTTATCGACGAGAGTATCACCGGTCGCCCGCTGCGCTTCGGTGACGGCGATGCGGTCATCGAAATGGTGGAGAAAATTGCCTACCGCGAAGGCTTTGGCGCCCAACTGGCCGAAGGCAGCTACCGCCTGGCGCAGCATTACGAGCACCCTGAAGTCTCGGTAACGGCGCGTAAGCAGGAACTGCCCGGTTATGACCCGCGCGGCTCGCAGGGTATGGGCCTGCTGTACGCCACTTCCAACAAGGGCGCCTCGCACATGGAAGGCGATGTGGCTTACCCGGAGGTCTTCGGCACACCGGTTAAGATCGATGGGCTGACCACCGATGGCAAGGCTGAACTGGTTGCCCGCTTTCAGGACGCCTTTGCGCTGATCGATTCTGGCGGCATCTGCGTCTTCTTCGCTGTGCGTTACGTTTTTACGAAAGAGCCGATGATCTGGCCGGTGCGCCTGGCGCAATTGCTCAACTTCACTACCGGCGCGAACTACACCCCCGAGGAAGCCATGCAGGCTGCAGAGCGAGTCTATACCCTGGAGCGCCTGTTCCTCATCAAGGCCGGTTCGGGGCCGGAACAGGATACGCTCGCGCCGCGCTTGCTGGAGGAGCCGCTGCCCGAAGGTCCGGCCAAAGGCAGGGTAGTTGATCTCGACAAGATGTTGCCTGAATACTATCAAGTCCGCAGTTGGGAGAATGGCATCCCGACCAGGGAGAAACTGGCCGAGTTGGGATTGAGTTAGAGATTTACCACCAAGGCACAAGGTCGCAAAGACACCAATAAAAAAGCTTTGTGACTTCCTGTCTTCGCCGTCTCGCACCGGCGTGCCGCCGTGTTCACGGCACGAACGGTGTGACTTTGTGGTTTAGACCCTATGTGTCTAATAGATTCATGGGGTCTTTTATTGTCGCAACGTAATTGCGATAGGCCCCTGTCTCTTCTAATAGACCTTTGACCGCGACAAACAATTCCTTCTGGACGTACTGGTTCCCCTCGCCATCTCCAGTGGACAGAAGGACCGCATCTTCCTCCCCGGTAACTGCCACATGTCCCCCGGCCGCCAGCCACTCCAGGCTGATCCGCACGGTAACTTCCCGTTGGGCGGTCACCGCAGCCAGCGCTGAGATGCTCGTTTCCCCGCCTTTTTTCGCGATGACGAACTTCGCCATGCCTGCCAGCCGGGTCAGGAATTCATCGGTCTTTTCGGCGGGCGGGTTATGCGCGATGAGATACACCTTTTGTGGCTTGACTTGTTCCAGGATTGCTTTCAACTCTCCTGGACCTGGCGGGGTGGTGTAGATCGCCAATTCATCGGCTGGCTGTAAATTGTATCGATCTATGCCGTTGATTTTCTTCTTATCATCACCCTCTGCGAAAATGACGATGGACCCTTCGTCACTGCTCAGGGCAGGCTCTAAACCGTAGACCGTGGAAAGTTCTTCCATTGGCTTAGATATGTGTCGAAGGTCAACGGCTTCTATCTTTTTACGTTTTACTTCAACAGCTTTTTCTTCAACAATACGATAGTCAACAAATTGCAGAGATAACTGCCTCTCCCCGCGGTAGGTGCTGGCGCGCAAGGAGTAGGCGATGTCAATTTTGTTACCTGTTTCGGGTAGATCTTCATCTGTGCCGTTCCACCACAGAATACCTTCTGTGTTCCCTTGTTCATCTTCCACATTCAGGCGCAGATGTTCCTGTGCCTTCCCGATCTTTGCCACCGCCTTCAGTTGCACGTTGCGCGAGGCAAACGTCAGTGGCGGATTGCCTGCCCCGAAGGGGGATAACTGTTCGATGGAATCGGCCAAATCAAGAGTCAGTTCATCCAGGGACATCCAGGCATCGATTTGCAGGGACGGTTCTTCGTAGACTACATCGCCCAGCATGGCTTCGATGGTCTTCCCCAATCCCTTGCGGAAGGCAGCCAGGTTCTCCTGCGCCAGCGAGAGTCCTGCCGCCATGGGATGACCACCGAAACCCAGCAACATTTCTTTTTGCGCGGCGATGGCTTCGGTGATGTGTAGCCCTTCGATGGAGCGCGCCGAGCCGCGGGCGGGTTCGCCCTCTGCCGTGTTGAACAGGATGACGGGTTTGTTGTAGCGTTCCTTCAATCTGCTGGCGACGATTCCGACCACACCGCCCGGCCAGGACGGATGTCCCAAGACGATGGCGGGCTGTTCCAGCAGGGACGGGTCTGCGCGCAACTGCGCTTCGGCGGCGCGATAGACCTGGCTGGTGAGCAGTTTTCGTTGCGCGTTCAAGCCCTCCAGCTGTGCGGCCAGCACGCGTGCGCGGACGGGATCGCTGGTGGTCAGCAGTTCGACAGCGGGGTTGGCGTCGCCCAGCCTGCCCAACGCGTTCAGGCGCGGCGCCAGCACGAAGCCGATATATTCCTCGGTGGCCTGTGAGAGCGGCTGGCTGGCGAAATCTGCGATGACCTTCAACCCTAGCCGTTCGGATTGGCGCAGGGCTTCCAGTCCCTTTTGGGCCAGGGAGCGGGTTTCATTTTTCAGTAAGGCGACATCAGCGATTAACCCCAGGGCTACAAGATCAAGCAAGTCTTCGGACCATAGACCGTTGACCATAGACCGTTTCTCACCGTCTATCGTCCATGGTCCATGGTCTGCGAGAAGCGCTTCGGCCAGCTTATATGCAACCCCCACTCCAGCTAAGTTTGCCAGATCGTGATTTTCAGGAAGTAATTTAGGGTTTACAACGGCAACGGCATCTGGCAAGGACTCGCCGGGATCGTGATGGTCTGTGATGACAAAGTCTACGCCGCGGGATTTGGCGTAGTCCACGGCCTCGTGGGCGCTGATGCCAGTGTCGCAGGTCAGGATCAGTTTCGCGCCGCGCTCGATGATTTCGGCCAATTGCGGGGTGTGGACGCCGTGCGAGGAGATAGCCCGAATGGGGATGTGGTAGGA
>CAZLOC010000410.1:0-3597 GCA_964560935.1 uncultured Anaerolineaceae bacterium
GAAACCGAACCGCCGTTCAGCGCCAGCGTCAGGATAGCGCCAAGCACGGGTCCCACACAGGGAGACCAGCCCGCCGAGAAGAACACACCCAGCAAGGCTGAAGAAAGGTAGCCCAACTTCGGGTCGGGCAGCTCCTGTACACGAGTGTCGTATTCCAGGAACGGGATGCGGTATACCCCAATCATGTGCAAACCGAATATGACCACCACCACCCCGCCAACTTTCGCCAGGATGAAGCGCAGGTCGTACAGCAGGCTGCCAAACGCGGACGTGGCAACACCCAATAACACAAAGACGAAGCTGAAACCCAGCACAAAGGCCAGACCATGTGTAAAGGTCGTCCAGCGATTCCCGCCTTCAGCTACTTCACCTCCAGCAGCACGACCACCCAGATAACCGACATAGGCGGGTACCAAAGAGAAAACACACGGGGAAAGAAAAGAAGCCAAACCAGCCAAAAAAGCCAGCCCGAGAGTTATATTCGTAAAATCCATCTAGCGTACCCTTTCTTAAAACTTTGATTCTCTAACAATAACCTGCGTACCAACATTAGGCCATTCCATCTTGACTTCCGTTTGTTCGAGCGAGACATATGGAGTTGTCCAGCGAAAAATCCATTTCGCGTCTTCCGGGCGCACGTTGATGCAACCGTGTGAGCGGCGCGTGCCAAAGTAATTGTGCCAGAAGGCCGCATGGATCGCGACGCCTTCGCCGCTGATGAACGTCGGCCAGGCCACCGCGGCGGTGTCATAGCCGCTGTCCGAAGCCGTATTAGCAGACATGTGAATGGAGACCATTTTGCGCCAGGCAGCAAGTGTGCCAATGGGGGTAGCAAAATCTCCATAGCCGCTAGACATCTTGCAAAAATAGACTTCGGAATTGCCCTCATAGCAAGAGAGCGTTTGGTAGAACGCATCTGCCACGATCACTTTCTGGGCAGGATCAACATCCGGGTTGATGGGAGCCACTTCCTCTTCCGTGATCATACGCAAGGCAGCGCCATCTACCCAGAAAATATCGCCATAGCCGTAACCACGGCCAAAATCCTCGTTCCAACGATACAAAATGCGCCCGGTTTCATCTGTGCGAATCTGATCGATCCAGATTACCTGGCCGTAATACAGACGCGGCACTCCCCCTGTCTCGTTAATGTACCGGAAACTTGGAGTACGATATGGCGGGTTATCAATCATCAAATCCACATACGGAACGGTCACCTCCGCCCAGAATCCCGCTTTCCCTTCGGGCATGGTTGCTATCGGGGCATTGGGCATATTTCGGACCGACTGCAAATGCGGCTCATAAATGTATCCTTCGGGGGTTTCCACCCAGGTTTTGCTTGGACCCTGCGCCACAAGAGTATCAACCGAAAAAGCATCGGTCCCGATTACTTCACGTACCCATTCAACAACACCATCGTCATCGATCCTGCGGACAGTAGCGGAGTAAGCAGTTGGTTTGGATTTAATTTCCGTATAGTACCAATCTGGAAAGACAGCGATTCGCCCCAGGCGGTCCCCGGTTGGGAATTGAACGGGCGGCCGGGAAAGCGGGAGGTGATTAAATGGATTAAAGGCCATTGCCCCCAGCCCCATACCAGCCAGTTTCAGGAAATCGCGGCGAGAAATAGCATGTTTCATTCTAATCTTCCAATACCTTATATCGGATAAGGATAATCTCAAACATTCTCAGCGTCAACGCATCTATGAGTAAGTGTTAATTTAGAACAGGTCAGGCACTGGTGTCTTACGATTTAAAGAAGGCTTCCAGGCTGCGTAAGCAATCTGCGCTGACCTTGTGCCCCACTTCGGCTTCGCAAAATATCACTTGCGCTCCGGCCCGCTCGAGCAGCTCAATCGATTCCCGGGCCCGCTCCACAGGCACAAGGTTATCCTGTGTGCCATGCGCAACAAAAAATTGTTTTCCAGCCAGTACGCGCCGCTCAAGCAGGTCATCCACGCCGCCGGGCATGAAACCTGCCAACACCGCCGCTTTACGGATGCGCTGCGGGTAGAGCAGGGACAGCACATTGGTCAATGCGCCACCCTGACTGAAACCAGCCACATCGAACTGGGTTGCGTCTACGCCGATCGAAGCGGAAACCTCGTCCACCAGACGGACCAGGCCCTCGGCGGCGGGTCGAAGGTCAGATAACGAGGGCAGGCCCCAGTCTCCGGCCCGAGCGGAGGGAGCCGGACGCCAGGAATAACCGCCCTCTTTGGCGGCATACGGTCCACGCGGGGCAGCAATCCATAAGTCGGCAGGCAGTTTGCGCGTAAAAATCCACATGGAATTCTCATCGCCTGTCCAGCCGTGCAGCAGGAGCAAAAAGCGGGGCGGTTCCTGCGCAGCATGGCGCACACGCATGGTCCAGCCGTTGTAAGTCATGTGATGGGTATTAATCACGTCCGGCACGTTTCACAATCCAATCCGTGATGAATAAGAACAACAGGGTGAGCACAACCGGGAGCATGGCGGCCAGCAGGCAAAAGAAACCTAACACCGCGGCTTCCCTGCCATAGACCAGGTATATTAATCCCACGCCAATCACAAAGAGCAGGAAAAATGCGCCCACCGCCAGGCGGACGTTGGTATTGCGGGCGTAGGCGCGCAGGTCACGGCTCATGGGCACTCCCAAACAGGCTACGACGCAGGCGACTCGTCCATGAGACCATTTGCCTGAGTTCCGGTAAAACAGCTTCTACCGCCTCATCCCCCCGCAGCGCCACTTCCCGGACGTCAACCCGCTTCAGCAATTCGATATTGGACACTTCAGGGCGGATGATGACATCCGGTTTATCGACCGCCAGCCGGTATTCCGCCACAGCGCGGTTACCCACGTCCACCGAGCGCATGAAAACATCAAAGGCCTGGGCATAGCGAAAGTGCGTCAGACGGTCGAGGATCGGTTTTGGTAATCCGCTGGGGACAGGCATGCCGAAGGAACGAGCGGGCTCGCCCATCGGGGCATGCAACGTAACGGCAACTACCGGCAACGATGGCGCCAACGAACGCGCCACGGAAACCGGGACCGGGTTGAGTACCCCGCCGTCGACCAATTCCCATTCATGCCAGGGATGGACAGGGAAAATGCCGGGGACTGCGATGGTAGCCAGAACTGCGTTTTTCACGGGCCCATTGTCCAATATGACTTCGCAACCACAATTGAGATCCACTGCGACCACAGCACAGGGAATCTTCAAATCAGCAAAGGTCCGTGCGGGTAATACCTGATCCAGCCATTTATGAACACCTGCCAGTCCCAGCAGGGATGGTCTTTCTTCCGGTATACGTCCATATAAACGCGTCTGGTCTACTGTGGCAAAAATATCTTCGATTTCGTCCGGGGCATATCCCGCCGCATACATGACAGCCACAATACCGCCGAAACTGGTCCCGGCCACAGCGCGGATCTTGAAGCCTTCTTTTTCCAAGCGGCGCAACACGCCAATGTGGGAATTTCCTTTGGCCCCACCACCGCCAAGCGCAAGAGTGATTTCCATATGGATATAATTATACTCAACTCGCTGTAAACACCGAACGTATCTTCTCAAAAAGAAGGGGGAAGTGGGGTGTTGTGGACGGGCTGCGCCCGTC
>CAZLOC010000411.1:0-3597 GCA_964560935.1 uncultured Anaerolineaceae bacterium
GACGATGCTTTCTTTGCTGGAGACCGCGGTAGAAAAGTAGCGTGCAGACGCAACCCCCCTGTGCCCTAGGGGCAACCAATGGGCTGGCTTTAGTGCCGAGCCGCAAGGCGCGCCTCAGAACACGCCCGCTCGTTGAAAGCATTCACCCCGCATCCTCCACGCCGACGGAGACGATCTCGTTCTCTATCGGCAGCAGAATACCATCGCGTCTTTTTGTGATGTCGCCCAGTACATCCGCGCAGGATAGATGCGGCTATTTTGCATGCCATCATCGAAAGCCAAATGCTTGAGAGGCTGCTGCCATGTCACAGGGCTTCGTCTCGCTCACGAGTGCACTGGCGCTTTCTTTTAGTTGTTTCGATCTGTCGGGAGTGTGAACTACTTCACTTAACCAACGTAACGATAACAATATTATATAGCGCGAAGACGGCGCCTAAATTGATGCGAACTTTCTGAAATTACTTCAGCTCTGTGCAACCCACATGCAAAGCGTCTTCGTTGCGGACCAATATATATTCGAGAATGTGGATATAATTCGCGCCTCTGCAGTGAGGCCAATCTGTGGGTGAAGGCGAGAAAATGCTTTGAGACTGATGGAGGCCTATGATGCCGTCGAAAGACCAGGGCTCAGGACATTTAAATGTAAAGCTCGGCGCTCTAATAACGATAGTCATCGGGGTCATCGTTGGTACCGTCCTTGTAATTGCGATCTTTTATAGAAGCGGAAGCTTTAGCATCGTTGCCCAAAGTCAAGGCATCGGCGAGATCAAAGTTCAATTCGACAAGAGCCAAGTGTCTCTAAGTGATGTGCTCGATAGTCTGCTGGCGGAGCAACCGGGAAGTGCGGTTGATTTTGAGAAAAGGCGCCGATTGATCTCGAACATTTTGCAAACGCACGGTTTTTACTACATTCCAAGTGATGATGCCGTCGCCGCCTTGCGACGAATGAAAGAAACAAAAACCACCCGTGAGTTCATGCACGCCATGCGGAGCTTGCTCTACGATTTGACGGGCCCCTTCTCGCGCCCCGACACTTTTATTGAGGCTCCGGATGGTCGGTTGTTGCAGGCACTGGAGGATTTGTACGACCGTAATCCGTCAAGTCCGTTGGCTGTGGCTCTTTGGGAAATGAATTTAAATGTAAAAGGTATTTTCAACCCACGCACAGTAAATGCGTCCATTCAAGTGGATAAGAGTCTGGCTGAAAGGGTAGCTGCAACGTGTAACGGAAGTCCTCTGCTTCAAAAGATCGGAATAGTTCAGCTTGAGGTCAAGGGTGACGGGCCTCAGCCAATGATTAAAGTATTCATTCAGAAACCAAGGATGTGTGAGACGATAAAACCTCAAGACATGCTTGCCGGTAAGGAGACTACAATCTGGATCTCTGAAAGTGACATGAACAATCTGATCATAAGCAAAGAGATGGTCGGCAATTCTGGTGTCCGCGCAAAGGTGCTACCGCAAGCGATGACACTCGTTGGCGAGTAGCTGCACAAAATGATCGGAGTTTTCACCATGCTTCTACGAGGCATTTTGATCGTCTTCTTTTTGCTGGTTCCAACCGTTGCGATCGCTGACTGTTTTTATAATGGAAAGCGCTATTCCGAAGGCGAGCGCGTCGGCGCATTTGTCTGTGAAAAAGGGCGATGGGTTAGGAACCAATAGCGCTTTTTACGAGGACGAGTGTATGGCCAACGGTACTATCCGTGCAGTACGTGAGCGGCGTGCAGGCGGTGAAGGGGAAGGCTGCCGCTATCGCAGTCTGATCAAAAACTTCTGATCGAATTTTTGGACAAACTGAAAGGTGTAAATATTATTGAGAGGAGCTGACCATGATTTCTAACCACCGCGCTTGCGCTTATTCTGTGGCAGTTTCTGTGATTGCGCCGACGCTAGGAGGCGCGATCATCGCAGCTCCCGCAGACGCTTCGGAGATACTGGACGCCTACACCTGGGTGAAGGAGTATAATGGCAAGCTCCCACGTGGAGCTCCAGCGATGGGCAAGGATATAGATGGAACAGCGCTATACCCATGCACCGCTACGTTCCAAGGAAACGAATATGCGGGTAAATTCGCCGGGACCTTCAAGCGATGCAATATCGCGGTGAATGGAAAAGAACTCGGGCGTGAGGAGTACAGCATTCCAATGCAGGGCAGGGACGGACGCCTACATTGGCGCTCGCCGCGCGACCAAGGCTTTGAATGGCGCAGGTCCATAGGAGTGCGCAATGGGGGACAGCTTTCGCACCTATGCGTCGCAGCATACCGGGGTAGTTGGCAACTGGGTGGGACCACGGATCGCGATCAGAAGTGTCGCTTTAGCTTTGGCGGCGGTGTCGTGGAGGAGGCCTCATTTCAAGTGCTGATGCGCGGTGACAAGTAGGCTGGATTGGCGGGAAGATCATGAAACGGTTACTAGCGAGCGTCATGTCGCTTCTTTTCCTCGTGGAAGCGGCGCATGCTTTGGAAGTCAGGACCCTGCGGGATTCACTAACTCAGGGTCAGAGACTTCAACAACAACTCGTTTGTTTTTTCCAGACTCCGGATGGTTCAGGGTGGTGCCCCACCGCTCCCAACGCTGCTGGCATGGTCTTTAAGGTTGGGGACGTTTGCAACTGCGGCAATTTTGAGATTTGTGGCGGCCGAACGCAGGCCTGTAATGGTTATTCACGGGGGATAAATTATAGGGGTATCATTCGGTACAGTGACAGGCGCAGTGGGTTCATTTGCGCTGCGCCTGGATGCCGATTCCGGCAATATTAAATCCTATGGCGGCGTGGGAGCTGCTCTCGCTAGTTGGTTGTTCAGTCTATTCGGCATCACGTTCGTAGGCTGGATTGGGTATCTAATTGCTGGCTTCACCGGAGCAAGCATTCTCATCTTTGTTGGTCGGGCAATCCGACAGAGGACATAACAGGCACGGGCGGCGGCACGTGGCAACTTTCGGCATCCCTGCTGATTGGACTCCGACGGCGGAAATCATCAACGCGCTGCCTGAGCCGTTGCGTCGCTACATTCACGACCTACAAACCCACGTCGATCCGGCTGGGACCATTCGGGGAGAACTTCCGGCTGCGGCAGGAGAATGCGGCTCTCAGGAAAGGTGTGAGCCGCTAGCCAACAAACGTATTGAAACCAACCTGCTCGGTTTGTGGCGCAAAGCGGACGTAGCGCGGCAGTGACGTTATGTTGCAGAATAATCCTAGCCGGTTAGACGGGCATTTTAGTCAAGTGTGAGACAGAGCACACTTGGGATATTTTTGAACAGCCCCGCCCCGGGGCATGTTTCGTATGTCCGCTTAAACCCTGTAAGCGGACATTTGCAATGCACCAAGCGATGTCCGCTAAGGCCAGAAGCGGACATCCACAAAGTGATCCGATCAAAAAAGAAACCATGCGAACCGATCACGCCTGCTCCGCTCGCGAACAGCGGTGGCGCGACCCGATGCGGAGAGGCCTAATGTAAAGATGGGGGCAGAAATGGTTGTATTCTACCTGTCACGAGGGCCTAGCGTAGCGCCGCCTGATCTGCTGATATTTTATCAGTCTTGGCCTTGAAGACATCTGAGGGATGCCACTTTGCACAACCGTGGTCT
>CAZLOC010000412.1:0-3596 GCA_964560935.1 uncultured Anaerolineaceae bacterium
AGTGGGGTGTTCTGGGCGGGCGCAGCCCGCCCAGAACACCCCACACCCCATTTTATTGAAATGACAATATTATCATTCTAAGGCGTTACAACGCCCGGAACCGGCGTGCTGACGCCCGGAATTGGCAGGATATACGGGTTATCGCTGGGGACCAGGATGGTGTTTATGCTGGGGGAAAGCCGCGTGATGTACTGATAGGTCAACAGTTCCGGGTTGTTGCGCAGCGAGGCGGCGATCAGTTCATTGGCTCTTGCCTCGGCTTCTGCGTTGATCAAACGGGCTTCGGCGTCACCTTTGGCTGCAATCACAACAGCGTCGGCCTGCCCTTGCGCTATCTGTCGGGCCTGCTCCGCTTCCTGTTTCTTGGATTGAACCACAAACTCTGCCTGCAATGCCTGCTGTTCGGCGATCTGCTTTTGTTCCACAGCAGTGGCGTATTCAGGGCTGAAATGGATATCGCGCAAGACAAAATCCTCCATGACCAGGTCATTTTCAGTCATTTTTATGGTCAGTTGTTCGGTGATAAAAGCTTCCAACTCGCCGCGTTTGGAACTGACAATCTCTTCTATGCCATATTGCGAAGCCGCATCACGGATAACCCCGCGCACCAGCGGTCGCACGAGTTCCTCACCATATCGTTTTTGCCAGGTGATATGCAGGTTGACTACATTGGCAGGATTTATTGCATAAATGACGGATGCGTCTATAAATACTTCCTGCCCATCTTTGGTGCGGGCGCGGATGGAATCGTCGCCAGAGCGTTGGCCTTCTCCACCAGCCGCCGTCATAGTGTATGTTTGCTTCGCTTTCGAGTATTTTTCCACGTTCTCAAGCAGGGGCACCACAAAGTGTAAGCCAGATTGCAGGGGTTCCGGGCGATAGCCGCCTCTTGTGATCCTGGAGACTACTACACCAGTTTGATCCGGCGGGACAAAGATGATCGTGCTCGAAAGGAGCCCAATAACTAAAACTAGCACAACAATAACCAGAAAGATACGGCTGGCATTCCTGTTGATTCCGATATTTCCAACGTTTCTCATATTTTTCTCCTTGGCTTCTTCTTTCAAAGTATAACGCGCATCTTCTCAAAAAGAGGGGGGAAAGTGCCCCGCTTTAGTGAAATGATGCTATAACGCAGCAATTATACAATGGAGATGCTTGTCGGCTTATATGAAGCGTGTTAACATCCGATCTGTGAAACAAGGCACAGGTGAACTGATCGAACTGTATCTGGAAGATGGACTGACGGGCGGACGGCTGCTGTGCCCGCAGAATTTGATCCCCTCGCCGGGAGAATACCTGCTGGCACACGATCCCGCATCTGACGCCCCCTTGCCTGTTCCCGTTTTCAACGCCGGTCCTGTACCCGGTGGTTTTTTGGTTGCCCCTCCCATCCCGCTGACTTGGCAGCCCGGCGCTACCCTGTCATTGCGCGGCCCGCTGGGACGCGGCTTTTCCCTGCCCGCCGCTGCCCAAAATGTCGCCCTGGCCTCGCTGGGTGAGACAGCCGCGCGGCTGAAGCCCTTGCTGGCTGCTGCGCTGAGACAGGGCGCCTCGGTTGTGCTGGTCAGCGACCTGATCCTGCCTGAACTCCCGCCCGAAGTCGAAGTCCAGCCGCTCTCTGCGCTGGCAGAAGTAGCCCAATGGGCGGATTACCTCGCTATCGACGCTTCCCGCGAGTCCCTGCCAGGGCTGCGTGAAAAGTTGGGCATCGGTGAACAGGCTAAAGTCCCGTTTGAGGCGCAGGTGCTCGTCGTCACGCCCATGCCCTGTGGCGGGCTGGCCGATTGCGGCGTCTGTGCCGTCACAGTCCGCCGCGGCTGGAAGATGGCCTGCAAAGACGGTCCCGTGTTCGATTTAGATGAACTGGTTTGAAAACCCTCCCCCAGTCAGGGGGATGGTAGAGTGGGGGTCAATCCTAATACCAGATGCGGAAGGAAGTCGATGTCGTCCCCTGTAGACCGCTGTACGTCACGGCAATGTTAATATAAACAAGCTGCCCGTTTTGTTGGTTTTGGAAGTTGAACGAAAAGGTGCCCACGCCTCTTTCATTGACAGGAAAACTTTGTGAATATACCTCGCCATTGGGCAAGCGAATGGTGGCGATGCCATTTGCCCCGGCGATCGGCTGTAAATTTTGGTCTTGCACCAGCACATAAATTGTTTGCTGGTCGCTCGATGTAGCCACAGCCTTGTTGGGGAAGGCTCGTACCTGTAAATCAAGTACCAGGTTGGGTCCCGAAACGCCTTGCATTGAAGGTTTTAAGAATGCCGGATCTTCGTCAATCTGGTCAAAGTAGATGCGCCCCAAATCCGTCAGCCCGATGCGCTGGCCCTCTGCCAGCCCCGGACGCCACTCGAAGCGCGCGTTCTCAAAGTATTGTACGATTTGATTGTTGCGAAATTCGAAGGGCGAAATAGGATAACCAAATTGTGCCACTCCGCCGTTTTGTTCAAAAAACTCCAGGAAGGCGAAGCAGACGGAGTAGCCTGTTTCTGAAAAGGTTTGGCAGGCGAACGGGTTGTTGATCACCAGTTGCTTTTCAGGGGTGTATGTTTCGCGCCCGAGAGGCGTGAGATTTATAGAATTAGCCGATTGTTCAAACCGGGCGCGCTGGAAATATTGGACGGTTTTACCATCCTTGCTGGTAAATTGTTCTGTAAGAGGATATCCGAATACAAGCGTTGGGTTGGGTACGCTTCGATAGTAGCGCAAAAAGTCCCCATTGACACTGTGACCGGTTTGTGCAAAGTATTCACTATCCGGTGTCTGTGCCTGCACAGATCCCCATGATGTGAAAAGAATGCAAACGACTGCAATGAAAGCAAGCCAACGGCTTGTTTTTACCATACCATCATTATACACAAACTAAATATTTAGGACATTACAATTCACTGACTGAGTTTAAAGGCCTTCAGCGCTTCGACAATGCGTTCTGCAGCATGACCATCGCCAAAAGGATTGACCGCTTTTGCCATTTCTGCGTGTGCAGGGGGATCATCCAGCAAGCGTGTCGCTTCGCGGACGATTTTGCCTGCTTCCGTTCCAACCAGCTTTAACGTGCCCGCTTTGACCCCTTCGGGACGTTCGGTTACTTCGCGCAGCACCAGCACTGGCACACCGAAGGCAGGCGCTTCTTCCTGGATACCGCCTGAATCGGTCAGGATGATCTTTGCTCGCTTCTGCAAATGGACCAACGGCAAATAGTCCAGTGGTGGTAAGAGGGTCACATGCGGTATGTTTCCCAGAATACGCTTGACGGGTTCCTGTACGTTGGGGTTGAGGTGCACGGGGTACACGATTTCTACATCGCCCCGTTTGGCCAGTTTCCTAAGCGCCTGGCAGATATTCTCCAGCGGCTTGCCAAAATTTTCCCGCCGGTGCGCTGTAACGAGGATTAACTGCTTGCCATTCCCCAAAGAGGGCGATGTGCGAGAATCCGTTGAGGGGGAATCGATCTCCAATTTTCCGAGCAGCTCTTCAATTTCCTGTGGCGCTGGCTGTTTTGCCACGAACTTTAAAGCATCAATGACGGGGTTTCCGGTCACGGCAATAGCTTTATCGGGGATTCCCTCCCGAAGCAGGTTTTGCTGCG
>CAZLOC010000413.1:0-3584 GCA_964560935.1 uncultured Anaerolineaceae bacterium
CCGAACAAACCCCCACCTTCGCCATCACCCGCAAGGTCGCGCCCGATATTCTGCTGTTCGCCAACCTGGGCGCAGTGCAACTCAACTATGGCTACAGCGTAGACCACTGCCGGCGCGCCGTGGACATGATAGCCGCTGATGCGCTCATCCTTCATCTTAACCCCTTGCAGGAAGCCGTGCAGGATGCGGGCAACACCAATTTCGCTGGGCTAGCCAAGAAAATCGAAGCAATCTGCAAAAAACTAGAAGTCCCGGTCATCGCCAAAGAAGTCGGCTGGGGTATCTCCGAGCGGACCGCAAAGCTGCTGGCCGGTTGCGGCGTCTCCGCCATTGACGTGGCCGGCGCGGGCGGGACAAGCTGGTCGCAGGTCGAGATGCACCGCGCACCGGATGAGTTCACGCGTAAACTGGCCGCGACTTTTGTCGGCTGGGGCATCCCCACTGCCGAGTCCATTCTAAATGTCAAGCGCGTTCTCCCCGACATGACTGTCTTCGCCAGCGGCGGCCTGAAAGACGGGCTCGACATCGCCAAGTGTGTGGCGTTAGGCGCATCCTTGGGCGGCATGGCCGGTCAGTTCTTGAAGGCCGCGGCGGTTTCGACGGAGAAGACAGTCGAGATGATGAAGCTAACAAAAAAACAGATTGAAGTTACAATGCAGGTGACAAGTGCAGCAAACATAAACCGACTACAAGGCAGCCCGCTCTCCTTTCAGGAGATTTGACCTCTATCATAGCAGGACTCACGCGCTTGAACCGCCGTCCCTTGCACCTGGGGTTCTTGACGATTTTGTCAACAGTTTGGCGGTTGCAAAAACATTAACTTCCCAACGAAACCGCCAGCACGTCGTAATACGTCCCTGCGCCGAAGCCATCGAACAGGACGTGGTCCCCGGGCTTCAGGCTGGGAAGCTGGCGCAAGAAAGCGATCATATTGGAGGCCGCGCTGACGTTGCCGAAATCACTGATTAGCCAGGGCATGGGGAAACTGATCCCCAGGTTGGCCAGGTGCTTTTCCTTCAACTTATTGATCTTGTAATTGGCATGGTGCACGATCGCCACCGCGATGGATTTATCCGGCATGCCCATCTTCTCCATCAGGCCCCGGTACGCCTGGTAGACATCCGCCACCACCTGGACGCCGGTACGCACGAACAGCTTGACCATCCCCATCGGGCCCGCCATTTCGATGGCCTGCCCGTTCGAGGGTTCGTGCATCAAGCCCGCCACACGGATGTGTGACCGACCGGCCTGCGATACTTCCAGCAGCGACTGCCGCGAATGGGGGTAATACATGTGAACGGCCAGTACGCCCTCATCGTCGAAGGCCTCGTGACTTTTCCCGACCAGGAACTTCATCGTCTCCCCGGGAATGACGCCGATCACGCCCGCGCCGTTGCCAAACAGTTGCAAGGCGTTTTTGTCATGCGCCCGGCTGGTAAAGCGGCTCAAGCCTTCGATGCCCCCCACCAGCACCTTTTTACCATAAAGCTCTTCGGCAATGTTCAATTGATCGGAATATCCCAGTCCCGGATTTAGAGCCAGGTTCAAGCCTCCCACCGATCCGTCGCAGGCTTTATGCACACTCACCTTCAACGCGCTCTCGTGGATCCCGGCTCTGTTGCAAATCTGTTCTACATAATCGTCCGCGATCGGGCCGCTCATACCGATCAAGACAGCCTGCACTTCGCTGGGCTGCCAGCCATTTGCCAGCGCTGCCTCGCGCAACAACCTCGAACCAACTTCGAGCTCCAATTCGAGATGTTCCGCATCGCTCAAATCCTGGATATGGTGCCGTGAGACGAAGCCCAATTCCGAAAGGTTCATTTTTTCTGCATCGCTCAAGGGACTTCCCATGCGATAGGCAACCAGTTCCGGTAAAGTTTGGTTGTCGTAGCTATCGCCCCAGGTGCCATAGGCACCGCCGATGCCAACTTCAGGGTTAGAAATGCGCTCGATCCCAAATGGAATACCGCCTGCCACCGGAATGGTTTCATTCTGAACGTGTGGGCGTTTGAAAAAAGACGGAATTGCTCCAGCCAGCTGATCTATAACTGTGCTCGTATTCATATTTGATACTCCTTGCTAACCGATATATGTTTGCTATAACCCAGTGAGTGACAAAGAGCCTCTCTCAAAACAAAACCGGGCGCGCATGGCCCGGTAGCATTTTCAATGTCATTGCGAGGAGGCCGTAGGCCGACGTGGCAATCTTCCGTTCAACAGGTCGATTCTGTCGAGTAGTTTCCGCTGTTTAAGCGGAGATTGCTTCGGCACAGAACGCCTCACAACCCCGCCGCATTATGGCGGGGCAATGACATAAGAGGAAAACTATTTCACCAACAAACATGCCGCCTTGTGTGTTTCGCTCAAACTTACATATGCCGGGTCGTCAACTTTGCATTGGTCCACCGCTACCGGGCACCTGGGATGAAAACGACAGCCGCTGGGCAGGTCGATCGGGTTGGGCGTCTCGCCCTGCAGGATGACGCGTTCCCGGCGCAGGCGCGGGTTGGGCACAGGGATGACCGAGATGAGCGCCTTGGTATAGGGATGTTGTGGCTTGGCAAGCACTGCGCGTGCAGGGCCCATCTCCACGATGCGCCCCAAGTACATGACCGCGATACGGTCGGCAAAATAGGCCACGGTGCTGAGGTCATGGGTGATGAAGACAATGCTCACGCCGCGCCGGTCACGCAGGTCGCGCAACAAATTGAGAATCTCGGCGCGGATAGAAACATCCAACATCGAGACGGGCTCGTCAGCCAGCAGCAGTTCGGGCTGGAGCACCATGGCGCTGGCAATCACCACACGCTGGCGCTGCCCACCGGAGAGTTCGTACGGGTAGCGCAGGAAGTAATCCTCGGCGGGACGCAGACCGGCCTCTTCGAGGGCGGTCTTGACCCGGGCAACGCGTTCATCGCGGCCGCGCGCGATCCCGTGCACGACCAGCGGCTCGGCCACGATTTCCATAATGGTGGAACGCGGGTTAAGCGACTCGTACGGGTCCTGGAAGATCATCTGCGCCTGCTGTCGCAGTCGTTTCATGGACATGTGCGGAAAGGTCAGATGCTCGCGCGTCCCCACCTTGCCCGATTCGAGCGGGATGAGTCCCGCACGGACGCGGCGTTCGTGCGCGCCGACCAATTCGTCGTGGAAGAGGATTTCGCCGTCAGTCTGCTCTTCGAGGCCGATCAGTGTGCGGGCGATGGTGGTCTTGCCGCACCCCGATTCGCCGACGATGGCGATCACCTCCCCGCGGCGGAGCGAGAACGAAACACCGTCCACGGCTTTAACGTAATCGGGCGCTCGGCGTCGAATGATGTCCAGCAGAGACTGGCGGATGGGGAAATACTTATAAAGGTCACGAACTTCAAGCATGGCATGAGATGTGTCGGTCATTTGAACTTTACCTCCTCGCCATGCAACAAGTGGCAGGCCGCGTAATGCCCGCCACTCATTGATAACTGCTCACTGATCACTGATGACTGATCACTGATGACCGTCAACGGAGGTGTCAATTTATCACACGCATCCACCTTCGCGTGGCAACGCGGGTGGAAACGGCAACCCGTCGGCAGGTCGGT
>CAZLOC010000414.1:0-3568 GCA_964560935.1 uncultured Anaerolineaceae bacterium
ATAAAATACTTTTTAACAAAACTAATAATAGGGATCATTTAAATAAATATTTTTCTCTCCTCTATTCCCCACTCAATTGCGTCGCTGTTGACCTCCCAAAAATCACCGTAAGCCCTTGCATCATCATACCTCGCCCAATTTGCATCGGACATCGAGAGATGACTCATTTTATAATCATCGCCAAAATGATCTGCAAATTTATTAAAGGGTATAGGCGCATCTTTGCCATACCCTATGGCAAAGAGTTTGCTATTTGGGTTTTGGATGCTTTCTCTCCTTAGCTGAGTAATTTCTGCATCAGTCTGGTTTAATTTTAATGGCATATTGACTGGATTTTCAGGATTGTCAATATCCAGTATCCAACCTTCTAGTGACTGACCAGGATTTGGTGGGTCAGATAATACTAACGTTGGATCAACATCTAACTTCCTACAACGCTTTACGAAGGTTATAGCATCATCGCCATAAGTTTTTAAAAGCTTTATGCCATCTTTACCATAATCCCTGATAATTTCAACCGCAGTACTCTTATGCCGCCTAATTAAATCAACAGCATCGTCACCATATAACCTAACAAAATCAACAGCATCATCCCCATACTTTGTTGCCCACTCACCTATTTCTTCACTTATTTCTTTTGCTATAGCATTCCCGGGTGCTCCCCCATCCATATGTTCCAGTTGTAACTCAAACGCTGTTTCTGCAGCACCTGCACTATCTCCGGTTGCTGTTTGTATTCCCCCCTTTACCATAAGATAACCTTCTTCCGCCAGGTCTATTCCATTCATCACTGGTTCTATGTAATTACATACAGATTGATAGTTTGCACATAGTGCTGCTGCACCATTTCCAGTGGTAATCAGAGCGCTTGTTAAACCTCCACCGAAGAGGAAAAGTCCAAGTCCAGTTGTTACTGCTGCAGATACAGTTGCAGCACCAATGTTTGACCAAATATTGGTTATGAGATCACGACCATAATAGCGGTTTAGAAGAGCAGTACCTATTGCTACTTCCGCACCTGCAACCAATGCAGCAGCTCCGGCTGCGACAAGTAGAACTGGGAGGGTTACAACGGCAGTACCTGCAGCCAATAAAGTAGCTCCAACCGCTAAAATACCGACAGCTACACCAACGCCAATGGAAGTTTCTTTCTGGTGTTTATCAATCCAATCAAGACCCTTTTGCCACCATGATTTTGCCTCCTGAGTATTCTTGTTAGTTTGAATTACTTGCTCTGACTGGAGAGCAACAAATGCCGCCACCTCCTGGGCATGTTCCAGTTGGGCATAATCCCTCTCCTTCCAACTCATGTCAGGCAAGGTGTAAGCGGGTTTTGGCGGGATCTTCGGATCCAGCAGTTCTTCCTTGCGAGCGCTGCGTTCAGCCTCTTTGAGCTCTTGAATTTCTGCCACCTTGCGAACGACATACTCCTGCGCCGTCCCTAACGAAGCTCCGATTTTCCCGCTTTTCACCACATTTTCTTTTAACTTGTCTGCTTCTGCCTCTGACATACCGAACGCACGTGCTTTATCCACCGCGGCCTTGAGATTTTTCAAGGAGGCCTGATAGGCCGCCACAATGCGCTTATGCGCTTGGTTCATTTCCGCAGCGGCAGCGCGTTGTGCCGCCCTGGCTTCTTCCTCTTCCTGCTTTCGGCGAGCGATCTCGGCGGCAAAGGCCCCAATAGCAGCCGTTGCGCTTGCGCCCCAAAGCACAGAAGATTGAAAATCAGGAGCCTGGGATGTGGTTGTTGGACCAACCGTGAAGCTTTTTTTCCCGACCTGTGCGGCAGAGGGTTGCAGACCATTGCCCCCTCCACCAAAACTTGTCACAGGTGACACACTGGCGGGCAGGGATAAAGTTGAATTTGGCACCTTGCTCTCCGACTCAACTGATGCAGGCGCTTCGGGTACAGAGACCGTTTTACTTGGTGTGCTGATAGATGATGGTACAACCGCATCCACAATGATCTGACCTGCTTGCATACTCTCATTGCCGGCATTGTCAGTCACCTTTAGCCAGGCGTGGTACTCCCCACCTGGCAAGGCCTGGCTGCCGTCCTTGAAGCGTCCATCCCAGGCGATCTCATCCTGGAATTTGTTGCCTGACAGACCCTCATCCCAGGCTACCTTTGGATAGCGTTCGTCTTCATCTTCGATCACCAGGCGCAAACCGGCCAACCCGGAGCCGTCATCCTGTAGCTTGAACGCGGCGATCTGGCCGAGAGTCCAGGAGGCGGGCAAATCGATAGCGGGCAGGATTGTATCCACGCTCAGCCTTTGTAGCGGCGTTTCGATGAGGTTCCCGGCATGATCAAGAGCCCGGAACTGAAAGCTGTGCCCCCCATCGTTGAACACCAGCGGGGCCGTGAATGCATTCCACTCGCCGCCGTTCACGCTGGCTTCCAAGGCCGCCAGCCCGCTTGTCCCCGAAAGGGGGGAACCACCATCGGCTGCAGCGGCGTGTAGCTCTACCGTTGAAATGTACCAGCCATTCTTGCCCGCGGTCCCGGTGAGTGACAGGTCAAGCGTGGGAGTGATGGTATCCACCTGGATCGTCTGACTCGTCTCAACCACATTCCCGGCGACATCGGTCGCGCGCAGGCCCAGGCTGTGTACTCCGTCCGAGATACTTAGCATCCCTGGGAAGTTCTCCCAGCCCATGCCGTCCAGGCTGTATTCAAAGGCTGACAACCCGGAACCAGGCGCAGGGTCCGAGGCCGAAGCGTTGACGTCCACAGACGAGATGAACCAGGGGGTATTGCCGGGCGTCCCGTTCAGCCAGCCATCGATCTGGGATTGCAGACTATCCTGCTGGTATGTGATCGAACCGGAAGCGCTCCGCCCGATGGAGGAGGTAGCGCTGTAGTTGACCGTCCCTGTACCTTCGGGCAGGGGCAGCGAGCAACTGGCCGTGCCTGCGCCAGTCGGACAAGCAAATACTGTGCCAGCCACATCACCGGAGATGAGCACATCCCGTCCCTGTGCCTCGGTGGCGGTCAGGCTAAGGGAAAGCCCGCCTCTACACCAATTGTTACCGCCCCATTGCGTGCATTGCAGTGTTGCCACGATAACAGGATCAGTGCACATATCGACCCATTCGGCGCATCTTTTTTTCAAGTTTCCATAAAAGTCCCAGTAAGTTTCGTGATAGGCGCAAACCATACAACCATCCTGCGCAAATGCGCGCGGCGTATCGCCACAGACCGGGCGGAACATTTCCGGGAAGAGGTAGACCAGGGAAACGGCGGCCAGCACAGCCAAAAGGCGTAATCCATGCGAGTGGGCAGAGCGTAGGCGCAGAAATAGCAGGGCGCTTAAGCCCGCCGCTCCCAGGCTGAACCAGAACAGTGGATTGATAACCTGTGCCGGGGCGTTCAACCAGAGCAAGGCGGTGATGAGGATACCAAGGAACAAGCTAACCAAGATGATCGGGCTTAGGGGCTGTGTCTGCTTTGGTGCTTCGATGTTGGGTGGGCGCATGGCATTCCTCCCTGCAATGTGTGGTCGGTAACTCATATTATTAGGAATTCGATTGATTAAACATTAATCTGACTTTGCAATCCTGT
>CAZLOC010000415.1:0-1186 GCA_964560935.1 uncultured Anaerolineaceae bacterium
CATCGAGTTCTGCCTGGTTGTGAATGGTGGCAGCGGTAAGCGTGACGCGCCGGGCTTTGGGTTCCGCCTCGATGATGGCGGCGGCAAGGGCCTTGTCGAACTGGGCGGTCAGGGCATCGGTCCGTGACTGCCAGTTGGCCAGGGAACAAGTCTGGAGAGCAGCGAGGAGTTGTTCATCGGTATCCGTCACCGGAGCGGTTCGTTGCACGGCCCCGGCAGTGGTGAGCAGGGTTTGGTGTTTCTCTTCCGGCAGATGCTGCCACGCCGAGTGACTGCCGATCCGTATCGCCTGCGCCGCAAACACATCGGTGTAGGCCTTGTGCACACGGGTGAGCCCGGTCCGCAGGGCAGTGGTCGCCACTTTCAGAACATGGGACACCGGATCGGGGTCATCCAGCAGGGAGCGATTGGCCCGGATAGAGGTGAGCGTTGCCTGCCACTCGGGCTGGTCCGTCAGGCCAACTGCCTGGGCGACGAGCCGTTCGGCAAGGGCAAAGGCGGGGAGGCGTTTGCTGACCTCCTTGCCAAGTGCCTGCCAGGTCTTGATCTTCGGCAAAAGTGCGTCCCGCTGATCATAGAGGGCCATGAGCAGTTCATTGCCGGAATAGGATTCCAGGGCAATGATCTCCGGTGCGGCCGGCGCCATGGGCGCAGGGGCGTCCCCGCCTGCCTGGGCGGCAATCACTTTGGCATGATCGACAAAACGGAGGGCGTCAACGGGTTCATTGCCGGGAGTGATTTTGGCAAGACCGGCTTCCTGAAAGAGTTTGCGGATGGCAAGCTTTTGCACAGCGGTGAGCACGGGGCTCTCGGTGCGAAACGTTGCCTGACCGATCTTTTTCAGGTCGACTTCGGCCAGCGAGAGCGGATTGGTATTGATCCGGGCGCTGAGGTGGTTGCTGGCAAGCAAGGTGGTCAAAACGGCGTCAATCCCGTCCTGGGGCCAGCCCCAGGGGGGGCCGTTGAATTTCTTGCGGATTTCCAGACCCGTCTTTCCCGAACCCATGAAGGCGATGATCGCGGCCGCCACCGGATGGTTCTGTGGGTCACCGGTGTATCCGACCTGCTCCAGGGCGCTGGGAGAACCTTCCTTGGCTTTCTTGAGCACCTGGGGCCACTTCGCGGAGTCGCCATCGTGAAATTTATGATAGAGCCGGTTGAGGACCTGCTTGGCAGCCTCTTCAAC
>CAZLOC010000415.1:1286-3562 GCA_964560935.1 uncultured Anaerolineaceae bacterium
GGCAGAAAGAGGTGAAGGGTGGGATCGTCGGTGCTGAGTTTGCGGATATCGGCCAGCACAGAGGATTCCAGGGCCGAAAAACCATCGCGGACCCAAAGAATTATGGCGTCGCTTGCCGGTGGCTTGCCTTCACCGTGATGCAGAACGATTTTGCGGCGCTCTTTGGCGTCACCGTGGAGCACGGAAGGATTGCCCAGGGTGTTTGTCAGGGCTTTATCGAGCAGTTGCGACAATCGGGAGGCAATCAAAGGGTGATCGTTGAGCACCGCAGCCCGACGTTTACGAAATTCAGCCTCCCAGGCGGCTCCTTCGGTGGTTTGCAGGCGGTATTCGCTCTGCACCTTCATGAGGACGCCATCCTGCTCCATGGCATCGAGCAGGCCGGGGAGCTGCTGGCGGAGCTGAGTGCTGCCGGTGACCAGATCTTCACTGAGCAAATCGGCCAGGTGTTCCGATTCGGCACGAACTCCGAGGTCGGTCCCGTGCTCCCGGGGCAGTTTGTTGATCAGAAAAACCAGGGCGCAGATCCGGCTGCGCAGTAGGCCGTCGGGCTTGGTCTTTTGCTGCTCAATGATCTCCTGGAAACGCTTCTGCATCTCACCGGTGCTGACGAGGTCGTTGGCAATCTGATCGTAGAGAAAATCGCCTGGCACGACAGCGCCCATTTCGGCATCGGCGTAGGCGCAGCAGGCCTCATGAACCACGCGGAGTTGCGTGCGCATCTGGGCTGCTGTGCCGGTGGAGTCCACGGAGTGGAGCACACGCTCCCAGAATCGGCGCCGAACGGGCAGCAATGGATAATCAGGGAGGTAAATGAGATCATCCTCTGATTGTGTGGCAAGCTTGGTGGCCTTGAGCTGGCGGGTGATCTCGCCTTCGTTTTTGGCAATCAGCAGTTTGATATCGGGCTTTTTGTCTTCTCGCTTCTGCAGGACAACGGTGCGGACAACCTTTTCAACGTCGTTGTCTTTGAGGTGGATCTTGATGGTGAAGCGGCCCATCAGGCGTTGGAGGTTCGGCATGTCGTTGAGGGCGCTCTGGCCCGTGCCGACGATCATCAGGCGGCCATCCATCTCTTTGCTCAAGGCTTCGATGACTTCCTGAACATCGAGGGCGGTTTGCGCGTCCAGACCGATGAATTGCTGCACCTCATCGAGTACCAGGAGCGTGCAGGGCATTTTGCCATCAACCGCAATCGCTTCGCGGATGGTGCTGCGCATTTCATCCATGCTGACGTCGTCCACGTTCGGGTATCCGGCCCGAAGCAGTGAGCCCACCTGCGACGGATCTTTCAGGTGGTCATAACACTGGGTGTAGGCCCTCGCCACCGCTCCTGAAGTGTATAATCTACCGAGTTCTTTATCAAAAGACTTGGCCTGCGCTTCGATGGCGAATTTGAAGGCATCAAACTTCCCGTCTCTTTTTAAATGAATGAGGAACCTGGCATAGGGGTATCCTTCGGGCAGTCCGATTGATTTGAAGAACAGGCTCATGACCCGCATGCGCACGCTGCCTGTTCCGGCCTTGAGGGTTCCACCAGCCATGTGCAAGCCGTTATGACGTTTGCCAAGGGTGGTGATCTCGGTGAGCAGATCGGTTATTTCTTCGGGAAGATGGGCAAGGGAACGAGCGGTTGCTCCATCTGGAAAAGCAAAATTGATCCAGAGATATCGCAGCACTTTGGCGAGGTGGGACTTGCCGCTGCCATAAAAACCGCTGATCCAGGCCGCCTTCTGCTCGGGGCTCTTGCTCGTAAAGCTATCACGATACCCCTGGAGGATGCGGCGCATGCCGTTGAGGTATTCGCCATCGCAGACAAACGATTCGAGTTCATACCTCAGCGTGGAAAGATCTTCAGTGTTGTTGCTGGAGACCCCCTCGTTGACCAGTTTCCAGGTCAGCGGGTCCTTGAGGAAGAGTTCTTTGGTTTTCATGTTGAGGCTCATCCTTTAGAGTTCATTTTTCTGCAAGTATTGGGGCCGCTAAATAATTCCAGCCTGCACGGGCATCAAGAAATCGGTAGGTATTGCCTTCCTTTTCACCGGGAAAGAAAACAAGGAGGTATCCGGGAAAGGTCTGTTCCAGGCTTTCGATCAATTCGGAGACATGGAGAAAATCATAGAGATCCATCAAGCCGGTCAGGGCGAAAACGGTGCGTTCCGGTGAGGTGGCACGGGCCGTCTCTTTTTGGAAGAACTCGGTGAGGACGTCTTTCCATTCGGTCTTGGCATACAGCTCAATATCGCCCGGATTTTTGAACCATTCCGTCAGCTCTT
>CAZLOC010000416.1:0-3561 GCA_964560935.1 uncultured Anaerolineaceae bacterium
TGCCACTCTCCAAAAAGACAGACTTGAGATAAACGAGAAAATCAAAGAGAAGTGCGCTCATTTTTACCTACTGATGAAGCTGCCTAACATCGTGTTAATCGGCGCGCCGATTAACAACCTTATATATGTAAAACACTACTTCACTACCAATTCTACAATAGAACCACATTATTCATCCAATGGACTTTTCACATTCATAAGATTGCGCTTGCTGATCCGAATATAGCGCTGAGTCGTGCGGATATCTACATGTCCTAAGAGCTCTTGAATGTAGCGAATATCCGTGCCGGATTCGTGCAGGTGTGTGGCGAAAGAATGGCGAAGGGTATGAATTCTTGCCTTTGGGTTGATGCCCGCACGTTTTCTTGCTCTTTGAAAACTTCGTTCAGCGGCGCTGACAGACATTGGCTGGCCTGGTATTATGCCAGGGAAGAGCCAATCTCTGGGCTGTTCTGCTCGATAGTATTCTCGTAAGGTTTTCAACGTCTGATCCGCCAGTAGCGTGTACCGGTCTTTTTCGCCTTTCCCGCTTCGAACGCGGATTTGTCCCCGGTCCGAAAGAATATCTGTAACCTTCAATCTGATCACTTCGCTTACACGTAAGCCCGCTGAATACGCCAGAGAGATCAATGCTTTTTGTTTCAGATCCTCTGCTGCGGCCAGTAAACGTGCCACTTCTGCTTTACTTAGAACGATGGGTACTGTTTCAGGATTTTTAACCTGGGGGAGATTCTCTACGATATCCGGGAGTTTCAGAAGTTCTCGATATAGCCAGGTGAGCGCCGCCTTTGCCTGGCGGATGTGCGCTGCAGAATGACCTAGATCGATATTCCACAGAATATAATCCTTCATATCCTGGTTTGTTGCTGTAACAGGATCTCGGCCGAACCATTCAAGGAACCACTTGACCTGCAATCGGTAATTGCCCCGCGTCTTTTTTCTTAATCCTCTTGAAGTAAGCGCAATATCGTACTTGGAAAGGATTCCGCCGAGGGTCACAGCGGGCAATCCCGGCTGGGTAGTGCTGAGTCCTTTGGATACCAGGACCCGATCGCCAGAGAAGCAAGAACGGAGCAACTCCAGCGTTCCTTCTTGGTCAGGCACGGACCAATACCTGCCATCCGGATGCCATTTCCTGCCGGGGATTTTCTTTATCGCCGATGCCCGTTCGGGTGTATAGGGAAATTGGACCAGAAGCCTTCCTTCTTCCCCGGAAGTGACAGAAACAATGCCCATTCGATATTCCCTGAAACCAGCAGCCTGAAATTTCCAACCTGGACAATTACATCCTATGACAAATGTAGCATATTCATGAACCCGAGTCAATGGGCTCGAGGTTTGTGCAAGTAATTCTACACCCCTGCCCTGAGCCCCGCTTGCCCAGCGATTTTTGCGGGGCGTTCTTTACGGCGGTAGTCGCAGGGCACGTTTTACAACGCGGCGGCCTCGCGGTAAGATTGCCCTTGTATGAAAACTGATCACCCGTCTTAGCCCCTTCCCCCATTTTCGGGGGGCTTGCCCCGCATGCTCGTTGCGGGGTGAAAATGGGGTACGTGTGCCCCGAATGGGGTACGTGTGCCCCGAATGGGGTACGTGTGCCTCGAATGGGGTACCTTCCTTCACCGTTCATTCTCTCAGAATTTTGACCGAGATGGCTGACTCTAAGAAATCCACCTCCCTGCAAAACACCTCCGCAGAGGGAGCATCTTGGGCGCTACCTCTTGGTATACTTGACAGGCATCTCATTATTCAGGAGAAAAATATGCCCACACCCGCTCCCCGTTGGGACTTGACCAACGTCTATCCTTCCCTCGAATCCGCGCAATTCAAAGCCGCATACAGCAGCTTCAAAACCAAAGTCGCTGACCTGGGCGATTACTTCGTCGAAGTGGTCAGCAAGGCCGACGAAAAAACACCGCCCGACCAGCTTGGTCCCATCCTGGGCGAAGTCGTCGAACGCTTCAACGACGTTTACACGCTTTCATCCACTCTCGAATCCTATATCTACTCGTTCGTCAGCACCGACTCGCACGACAAAACTGCCACGCGCGCACTGTCCGAGTATGAGCAGGCCCGCCTGCCTTTGCAGAATCTCAATGTGCAGTTGAAAGCCTGGCTGGGGGTAATCGCGCCTGCGCTGGATAAATCGCTGGAACACAACGCACCGGCCAAAGCCCACGCCTTCATGCTCAAGGAAGCTGCCGACCAGAGCAAATACTTGATGAGTGAAGTAGAGGAGTCGCTGGCTGCGGAACTCAGCCTGAGCGGCGGCAATGCCTGGGACAAACTGCAGGGGACGGTTACCTCGCAGCTTTCCGTGGACTTCGAACTGGACGGCGAAACCCAGAAGTTGCCCATGCCCGCGCTGATCAACCTGCGCAGTCATCCCGACGAGGCGACCCGCCAGCGCGCCTACGACGCCGAAAACGCCGCCTGGGACTCCGTCCGCGAGACGTTGGCGGCCTGTCTCAATGGCGTGAAGGGCGAAGTGGTCACGCTGAACAGGCGTCGGGGCCGGAAAGATGCGCTCGAGTCCGCCATCGAGCAGGCGCGCATCGACCGTCCGGCACTGGAAGCCATGCTGACCGCCATGCAAGCCTCCTTCCCCATGTTCCGCAGATACTTCAACCACAAAGCCAAACTGCTCGGCAAGGAAAAGCTGGCCTGGTGGGACCTGTACGCGCCCGTCGGCAAAACCGGCAAGACCTATTCGTTCGACGAAGCCAGCGAATTCATCCTGGCAAACTTCGAGGCCTTCTCGCCCGAACTGAAAAACTTCGCCAGGCGCGCCTTCGAGCACAACTGGATCGATGGCGAGATGCGCGACGGCAAGCGCGGCGGCGGTTTCTGCATGGAAGTGCAGGGCGTCAAGGAAAGCCGCATCCTGGTCAACTTCGACGGTACGCAGGACCAGATTTCGACCATCGCCCACGAACTCGGTCACGCCTTCCACAACGAATGCGCTTATCAATTCGACAAGACCCCCTTGCAACAACTCACGCCCATGACGCTGGCCGAGACTGCCTCCACCTTCTGCGAGACGATTGCCACCGAAGCCGTGCTGGCCCAGGTCACCGATCCGATGGAGGAACTGGCTGTTTTGGAAACTCAACTGGTCGGCGCTTCCCAGGTTGTCGTGGACATCTACTCGCGCTACCTGTTCGAGAAGGAAGTCTTCGAGCGCCGTGAAGAAGCCGAGCTCTCCGCCGACGAATTCTGCGAGATCATGGAACGCGCCCAGAAAGCCGCTTACGGTGACGGGCTCGACGAACGTTACCTGCAAAAATATATGTGGACCTGGAAGCCGCACTACTACTCGACCGACGTCTCGTTCTACAACTTCCCCTATACCTTTGGTTTGTTGTTCGGTACAGGCCTGTATGCCATCTACCGGCAGCGCGGCGCGGATTTTGTAGACGATTACAAGTCCCTGCTGGCTTCCACAGGAGAAGCCATGGCCGCCGACCTGGCCGACCGTTTCGGCATCGACATCCGCACGCGCAAGTTCTGGGATGACAGTCTCGCCATCATCGGCAAGCGCGTTGATCGCTACTGCGAACT
>CAZLOC010000417.1:0-3561 GCA_964560935.1 uncultured Anaerolineaceae bacterium
GTTGAGTATTACCGCATCATCAATGAGATAGTCAATGCAAAACTCGGCGGGCTGCATTCTGCAAAAAGCATGATGTATTCAGTGGACTTTGCAGAAGTAGAAGTCCTCCAACATCAAGCCAAGTGGGCAGAAGCTGCCGAAATGCTCATTGACGCAGCTAAAAACCTGCGAAATGGCGGTGCAGATTTTATCGTCCTTTGTACCAACACGATGCACAAGGTAGCAGAAGAGATCCAAGCCAATGTCAAAATCCCGCTCCTGCACATTGCAGATGCAACAGCTCAACGGGTGAAAGATGCTGGTGTCCAAAACATAGGGCTATTAGGCACGCGTTTCACTATGGAAGAAGAATTTTACAAAGGCAGACTCGAGCAGAAATATGGTCTGAATGTGCGCGTTCCAAATGTTCAAGAACGTGAGATTATTCATCGGGTCATTTACAACGAGTTAGTTGTAGGCAAGATAGAACAACATTCCAAAGAGCAGTACATTGGCATTATTGAGCAAATGGTCAAGCAGGGCGCAGAAGGTGTCATCCTGGGTTGTACAGAAATCGGGTTGCTGATTCATCAGGAAGATAGCCGAGTACCGCTATTTGATACGACACGAATTCATGCTGAAGCAGCGGTTGAATACGCATTAGAATAACAGCAAGGGTAACAACGCTGCCCAACACAGCGTGCTGCTGACAAGTGGGATTCTGCGCAATCTACAGGCATTTATCCGACTTCAATTTTTTCCTGCTCACAAGCAATGTCTACGTCCGACCCGCAGACAGTAACGCAAACCGTTGGGCGGTCAATTTAGCAAAAGAGGTCGTATGCAGTCTAAAATTCCAAAACCGTTCATTGTTGCGCCAGGTTCAGGCAAGGTCTTGAAACTCATCGGTATCACACATAAACTAATAAGCCAACAGACCGAAGGTGGTTATTATCTTTTCGAATCCGAGTTTGATCCTGAAAGTGGGAATAGACTCCACAGGCATACTTATGAGGATGAGGTGGTTTACGTCGTGCAAGGAGCGATCCAGATCAGGCTTGGCGATAGCAAGCTGAATGCGAGTGTAACGGTGTTGGCAAGCTAACAAAGCGTGCACAAGACGGCGGGGATCAACCGGGAGTCCAGGTGCATGAGCCCGTGAATTGGGTGCGCGGAGCGCAGGGAACACACTACGACGCAGGAGCATCGCGGCATGAGACACCATCAAGAGAAAGCATCAACGCAGGAGCATCGCGACGAGAGAACGTACCAGCCGCCATAGAGGTTAGCTGCCCGAAATCAGGCGCACAGCAAATTAGCCAGGCAATTGAACACCATCAAGAGAAGAAGGTAATATATATATATGGAAAGCCAGCCAAATTTCTTCGACTTCGCGGCTGAGGTAGGTCTCACGAAACACATCGGGGGAAATGAGGCTACAGAAGAGCTCCTTGAGCTATGTCACATCAGTGAAGGCAAATATATCCTGGATGTGGGTTGTGGTGTGGGGGCGACGCCTTGTTTCATCGCCAGAAAATATGGCTGTAGAGTGGTGGGTGTTGACATTTTGCCAGGAATGGTCAGGAGAGCACAGGAAAGAGCAGAGAAAGAGGGGGTGTTGGACAGGGTTGAATTCAAGACCGCTGATGCCCAAGACCTCCCTTTCGAGGATGACCTTTTTGATACTGTCATCACTGAGTCTGTGACTGCTTTTCCAGACAACAAGCAGAAGGCGGTTAATGAGTATGTTAGGGTGACGAAATCCGGGGGGTACGTTGGTCTCAATGAGTCAACCTGGCTGATATATCCCCCGCCACCCGAATTGGAGGCCTGGATATCCCAGGATTTAGGCACGAATGCGAAGTCATTAACCTCCAACCAATGGGCAGGACTGCTGGAATCTGCTGGATTACAAGAAATTTTCACGAAAACCTACACAGTCAATCTCCGAGATGAGTCCAAGGGCATAATGCAGCGATACGGCTTGGGAGGCATGCTTGGAGTCTTTGGTAGAATGCTGACTCTCTATGTGAGGAGTCCAAGTTACAGGAAATTTGTCAAGGAAGTACAGAAGAGCGGCATCGCGCCTAAGAACCTTGACGAATATTTTGGTTATGGCTTATACGTGGGGTACAAGTGAAATTGACCAATGAGAGGTGAGGGACCATGAATCAAATCCCTGCAGGAAAGCCTAATTACGGTAATTGGGTGTCCACCAGATTGCTTTACCTACCTGGGGGGGTAGGGATTTTCTTTGCGGGTCTGTCTTTCCTGTTTCCCTGGCTGGTTATCCTGTCGATCTTCTTCTTGTTGTGCTTTGCCTACTTTGCATATGCGCGCTGGTGTTTCTCGCCCACGGGAAAGAATATTCAGGCAAGAATCCAGTCTCTTCTGCTGGATCATTTTGAATGGGCTGGTGTAGGAAGAGTCCTTGATATAGGATGTGGCAGTGGATCGATAACCATCATGGTAGCGAAGAAGTATTCTGATGTTCATGTGACCGGTGTGGATTATTGGGGTGGAGCATGGGAATATTCGAAGGGCGTTTGCGAGAGAAATGCAGAGATTGAAGGTGTCGGAGATAGAGTCACCTTTCAGAAGGCGAGTGCCTCCGCGTTGCCCTTTGAGGATGAGACACTTGAAGCAGTGATCAGCAATCTAGCTTTTCATGAAGTAGGAGACACCAGAGACAAGAGGTTACTAATTAAAGAAGCCCTACGTGTACTTAAGAAGGGAGGTGTTTTTGCATTCCAGGACTTATTTCTCTGGAAACTGGTATATGGTGAGGTAGAAGATTTGCCAGGCGTGATCAGAACCTGGGGAGTTGAGAGCGTGGAGTTTATCAACACAAGTGAATCGCAGTTCATACCAAAAGCACTAAAATTACCATTTATGGTTGGAACCATAGGCATTCTGCGAGGTAGAAAATGAACCAAAACGCCCGTTGTCGTGAGCCAAGCATAAGGCTGCCTAACGCCGCGTGCACCTGACGTCTACTCCGCTTCATTGCACTTTCGCCAGCGAGCCAAACCGTCAGCCCCATACCATACCATTAATCTTCCATGCGCCCACAGGGAAGGGTTACTCCCGCAAGTAGGACACCCATCCCAATTTCCTTTTGTGATATAAATCACTTAATGTGGTCAATACCTCACAGGTCTCAGAGACCTGTGAGGTCATTAAGCAGGTTATGATCCCTGAAGCGAGGTCCAAAGATGCAGGCAACCAACACACCAACCAGACCCAGATCAACACAAGTGATTGCCTTCCTTTTCTACCTAAGCGGCGGATTATCGATCTTCGTGCTGGGAGCGAATACTTTCGAGCTCTTTGCCACCAATCGAAACGCAATATACGAGTGGGGGCTGACGATGGCGCTGCTGCTGCTGGCTGTGATCATACAGAGAGTCGCAGCCCTGCGGATTTACGCAAGAATTGCCGGCGTGCTTTTCATCGCCGCAGCGGCGAATGCCACCAACCTGGCATTGGGGAACTTCCTTAAACCGATGCTCGCTCCAGATTCCAGTGATATGCAATTCCTGGCGATTGACAAGCTCTCCCAGGCGATCCCAATCGTGGCGG
>CAZLOC010000418.1:0-3559 GCA_964560935.1 uncultured Anaerolineaceae bacterium
CCAAAATCTGGCTGATGCTGGTGGACGTGCAGAACACGTTCTGCATCCCCGGGTTTGAGTTATATGTTGCCGGTCGCAGCGGAACCGGTGCGGTGGACGACAACCGCCGCCTGTGTGAATTCATCTATCGCAATCTGGGTCTTATCACCCACATCACGGCTACGATGGACACTCACCAGGCTATGCAGATATTCCATGCCATCTTTCTAGTGGACGAAAACGGCGAACACCCTGCGCCGTACACCAATGTAACCGCCAAAGACGTCCGCGCGGGCAAATGGACGTTCAACCCGGCCTTGGCGAGTCACTTTGATATTGCCGCCGAAGCAGGCCAGGAACGCCTGAAACATTACACGGCCACACTGGAAGAAAGGGGTAAATATGCGCTGACCATCTGGCCGTACCATGCCATGCTGGGTGGGATAGGTCACGCGCTGGTTTCTTCAGTTGAGGAAGCGCTTTTCTTCCATTCCATTGCGCGTTTGTCGCCCCCGTATTTCGAAGTCAAAGGCGACCGTTCGTTTACCGAGCATTACTCCGTCATAGGCCCGGAAGTGGAAAGAGGCCCGCAGGGCGAGATATTGGGTGAACACAACAATAAGTTTGTGGGAATGCTCAAGGATGTGGACCGGCTCGTGATCGCCGGGCAGGCCAAAAGTCATTGTGTGGCGTGGACGATTGCCGACCTGTTGAGCGACCTGCGCCAGGAAGACCCTGCTCTGGCTAAAAAAATCTACCTGCTCGAAGATTGCACCTCGCCAGTGGTCGTCCCGGGCGCAGACTATACCGAGCAAGCCGATGAAGCCTTTGCCAGGTTTGCGGAAGCAGGCATGCATCTCGTCAAATCTAAGGATGATTTTCTCATTTAGTGAAAACCCATTATGAGTATCTTTAACAAAAAACGGTTAACCAACGAAACTTTTAAACTCGATATCGAACGCATGCGCCAGGGCTGGTATTCTGACAAGTACTTCGAGAATATTGGCCACATGTTGACAGTTCTGGCTGCCGAAGGCTATTCTTATGGCGGCCAACTTCACAATTTGCCTGAAAGCGTTTCCCCCGCCGGCATTGACGTGGGGAATATGGAAGTGGAAATGCAATGGTTCACGCGCCGCGTGGGCAAGACCGTTGTGGTCGGCGTGGACAAATCCCTGTCCATGCTGCGGCATTGCAGCGGATACTGGGATGGGGATGAGTTTATAGATACCAGCAGCGAACTGGAAGTTTGGGCTGTCCATGATGGAACAACGGTGGAATATGACGGCGACCCGGCGGACATCCAGCCGGTGCTGCGCGTGCGCGGTCGTTACCGTGACTTTGCGCTGCTCGAAACCCCCTCGCTTGGCATCCTGACTCGCTCCAGCCGTGTGGCAACCAACGTTTATGACACATTGATCGCCGCGCGCGGTAAGCCGGTGCTGTTCTTCCCGGCACGTTTTGATTTGCACGAGGTCCAGGCGGCGGATGGCTACGCTTACAACATCGCTGTGCAGCGCTTCAACATGGACTACGCCCACGAGTTGGGACCATTCGTCTCGACCGATGCACAGGGTGACTGGTGGGGCGGCGCTGGCGGCGGGACCGTGGCGCATGCCGCTATTGCATCCTTTTTGGGTGACATGGCGGAGGTGATGCTGCAATTTGCGCGCGTCCTGCCGGCTAACATTCCCCGCATTGCCCTGGTGGACTTCAACAACGACAGCATTGCCGATTCATTGTCCACATTGGATGCCATGTTCAAAAAATATCAAGCCTTGATGGATGCAGGCAACGAAGCTGAAGCCGCCAAGTATGTGCTCTATGGTGTGCGCCTGGACACCAGCAGCAGCATCCGTGATGTATCGGTCACGCCGCTGGGCGACCCAGCGCTGGACCTGGGCGTCACGCCGCGGCTGGTGTTCAACGTCCGACAAGCGTTGGATGCCGCCTGGGAGCGCTGGGATATACTGGAAGCCTGGAAATCTCGGGCGCAGGAATATTGTAAAAATGTGAAGATCGTCGTCTCGGGTGGATTCAAGCCCGAAAAGATCCAGAGATTTGAGAAGCTGCTTGTCCCCGTCGATATTTACGCCGTCGGCTCATATCTGTTCAACAACAACGGCGCCACCGTGAGCGATTACACTGCCGATGTGGTGCGCGTCAAGGTGCATGGCCAGTGGGTAGATATGGCCAAGGTCGGTCGCGCGCCGTGTGATAATCCTGATTTAGAGAGGGTGTGGTAAGTAGGGGCGACCCATCGGGTCGCCTTTTTATTCTTCAAAATAATCCGAATCTATTCGTTTTAGCTCATAGGCAGCTACTAAATTTACCCCTACGTTGTAGTCGATCATCAATTGAGCAAGTGTCACGCCATCGATTAAGATGATTTTACTATCGATACGAGATGCAAATTCTTTGGCTTCTCTTGTAAAAGTTGAGGTTGTAATGAAAATGCCCTTTTTGGCTTTTTGGCCTTGTAAGGCACCCGCAAATTTTTGGATTTCGGGTCTACTGATTGACTTGTCCTTGTCCCATTTCTTGGCTTGAAGATAAATTACATCCAAACCAAGCCTATCTTCATTGATAATCCCATCTATGCCCTCATCGCCGCTCCTGCCAATAGCTTTGCCTGCATCCTGGCGTGTGCCACCGTATCCCATTTTTACCAATACATCTACAACAAGACGCTCAAAGAAAGCTGGTGAGCAATTAATGATGGTTTCAAGGATTTCAGTTGCTAAATCTTGTCGTAGCGTTTGATAAGCTCCATCAATAACTTCATCGGGGGTTTGTTCATCGCCGATTTTGGGTGTTTGATTATCTCCTTTCTCACGGCGAGTGCGGAATTCGACAAACTCATCATACTGTTCAAGAAAATGGACATCTATTCTCGGCGGATTTTGTTTTAGAACATCCAATCCTCGTTGCGTGATTTGAAAGCGTCCTCGCGCTGGTGATGAGAGTAATTGGGCTTTTCGCAGGTAGGTCGCAGCCCAACTAATGCGGTCGTTCACCCTGGGTGTACGACCGCTGGGGATGAGTTCGGTGCGTTCTTCCTTTGTAAGTCCGAATTCATCCGATAATTTGTCAATCGCTTCGCGTGAGGTGTGTTCTTTTTCGTCCCCCGCAAATTTCAGTAACGGAAGCATGAAAGTTTGATAATCTGGGACAGGCATTTTCCCTCGCTATACGTGTGAATATTGGTGCCTAACAAGTTTTACCACAAATTTCACGTTCAGAATATTCTCATAGCATGTCACCCTGAGTGAGCGTTCTTTGCGACCGAAGGGTCTCCTATTATACTGAAGATGCTTCGCTCCGCTTAGCATGACATTATGGTAGTAGCAATCTCTCGATCTTGAAGGGCGTGCCCTCCACTGGCTCCTCGTCAAATTCACGTGCAGCCAGGTGACCGGAAAACACCGCCTGGGCGATGATATTGGGCGCTTCGGCGTCACCGATCAGGCGCAGGGATTGTAGCTTTCCTTCCGCCAGCGCGGGTTGGAGTTCGTAGTACAGGCTGTCGTCCGAGATGCGGTCAGTCACCAGGGCAACGGCCTCGCGAGGGAGGCTGGTG
>CAZLOC010000419.1:0-3558 GCA_964560935.1 uncultured Anaerolineaceae bacterium
CGTCCACGTATTTGACCATCAGGTCCACTTGCACTTGCGACATGATCTCGACTACCACCGGCAAGCCGGTCTGCTCACGGGCCTCGGCCAGGTATTCGAGCCCTTCTTCGCCCAACCCCTGGAAAGAGTATGGGGAGGTGCGCGGCTTGAAGACGCCGCCACGCAGGGCGTTTGCACCAGCCTCTTTGACAGCGTGCGCTGTTTCGATGATCTGCGAGCGGGACTCAACCGCGCAGGGTCCCGCTATGATGGCCAGTTCTTCTCCGCCAACCGAGAACCCATTGATAGGAAAGACCGAGTTCTCGGGGTGGAACTGGCGCGAGGCCAGTTTGTAAGGCTGGGTGATGCGCTGCACGGCTTCGACCCCGTCCAGCACCTCAAACTGGTCGGTGGGCAGGCTGTGCGTTTCGCCGATGGCGCCGATAATGGTCGCTTCGACACCCTGCGAGAGATGCACAGCCAGACCGACAGATTTGACTTTCTCGATAACGCGTTCCACATCCTGGGGAGTGGCGCTGGATTTCATTATGATCATCATGATGACTTCTCCTTTTCGGTGGTCGAGTAGGGCGTAGCCCGTATCGAGACCACCATATCTAATCATCGCCTCTTTATTATTGAACTCGTTGGTTTCCCTGGCCCGGAACGCCAGGACGGGCGATACACCCTTCGCAACAAACGCTCAGGGTTACTCAACCAACAGAACATCACTGGGCAGCCAGATCAGACCGCAATTTCACGGCTTCGCGCAGATAGACATGTTTGATTTCATTCTGCTCTTTGTCAGTGTTCCAATGAATGAGCACACGGATACATAACGGTAAGCCCTCCGGCACGGGAATTTCACGGGCACACATCATTGGGACCAGATTCCAGCCCATTTGACGGGCAGCAAGCGCAGGATAGGCTGAGGCGATATCGCCAGTGACGGTGAACAGCACCGATGCAATGTCTTCCAACTGTAAATCGGGATTTGCATCCAGGATAGATGTCAGCAATGCCTGTGTGGCCGATAGCACTTGTTCTTTTTCGTCTGCGATGATCGTGATTGCGCCGCGAATGCCGCGAATGGTCATGGTGCCTCCCGTTTCTCCCTCACCCTGTCCCTCTCCATTTAGGAAAGGAAAGAATAAGGTAAACAAAAAGAGCGAGCCGCTTGGCTCGCTCTTTCAAAATATGCAGGTAACCTGCTACTTCTTAAGTGCCACCAACGGCAACCAGGATTGGGAGCCGTAAAAATAATAGCCAAAAAAGAAGCGGCTAGACTGTCGCATGTTGGGCGTTATTCTATGACGGAGGCTGGGATACGTCAAGGGGCAGTTTGGGCAGCGTAAGCGTCCTCAGCGTACTTGCCAACACATTGACTGCCCTGCCATACTCTTCCAACGAAATGTGCTCGTTCGGCGTATGATCGAGCGCCGAATCCCCGGGACCATACACCACCGCTGGACAACCCCAAACGGGGGCGATCACGTTCAAATCAGCGGTTCCCGTTTTGTAGACGAAACGCGGCGTGCCGCCCTGTGACCTGATTCCGCTTAAAAAAGCGCGTACCAGTGGAGAGTTTTTCTCACACTCCCACGCTGGGAGGGGGAAGCCAACCTGTTCTACCAAGACCCTAAAGGTCTTAGAGACCTTTAGGGTCTCTCGCAATATCTCATACCACGCATCCGGCGTTATATCCACCGGTAAGCGGACGCCCACGTTGAGCCGCGCCCACTGGTCAAACTCATCTTGCCCTGATCCCACACCGCGCAGCGTCGGCAGGATTTTGTCGAAAACACGCGGTTTCTCCGCATTGAACGCATCCGCATAGGACTTTACCGCCAGCCAGGCCTCAATAGCCGCTTCCGCCGCAGTTTGCTCACCGCTGGCAGTATGCGCTTGTTCGCGCCGCATAGTCACATTAGCCCAGGCGGAGCCTTTGTAGCCGAGCGCGATGCGGTCCCAGTTGTTGGGCTCGCCGATGATTGCAAAATCCGGTTTGTAGTTGTCTACCACAAAACGTGCCCCCAGCGAATCGCGCTCCTCGTCCACCGCGCCGATGACCACGAGTTGCCAGCCATCCAGCGCGTTGACCTGCGCCACTGCATCCACAAAACACGCCAACGGACCTTTTGCGTCTACGCTACCGCGGCCGTAGAGTAATTCCCCTCTCCCCATGGGAGAGAGGTCAGGGGTGAGGGCAACCTTGATTTCACCGGGCACCGTATCGATGTGTCCAAGCAACACAACCTGTTTTGGCCCATTTCCGATCACACCGACTGCGTTACCAGCTTCATCCACAAACGCCTCACCAAAGCCCAGCGTCCGCATACGCGCAACCAGCCACTCCACCGCCCTACGCTCCTGTCCCGATGGACTGTAGTGTTCTACCAAACCGACTAAAGTATCGAACTCACTCATGTGTTTTGCCTTTTACCACTAAGACATGAAGTCAAGAAGACAAAATTTTTTTAAATTGATGGCTTTGTGTCTCAGTGTCTTTGTGGCTAATTTTCCCCGTTAAAACTTCTTCCAAAGCGTTTACCAGATGGTCAAGCTGTTCATACGAGATCACCAGTGGTGGCAGCAGCCGCACCACCGTCATCCCGGCGTTCAGGGCAAGGATGTAGCGATCCTGTAGCGCCTTCAAATACGGCGCGACTTTCTGCTTCAATTCAATGCCGACCATCAATCCCATGCCTCGTATTTCACGGATAATTGGTGATTCGATCTGGCGCAACCTGTCCATCAGGTAGGCACCCTTCTCCGCGGCTTGCCTGGCCAAGTCTTCTTCCTCAATGGCCGTCAGTGCTGCCAGTCCGGCTGCACACGAAAGTGGATTGCCGCCAAAGGTGGTGCCATGCACGCCCGGCGTCAGGTTTTGCACCTTTTCACCGATCAATACCGCTCCCATCGGTACGCCGCCCGCCAGCGACTTGGCGCAACACAACAAATCCGGTGTCACGTCAAAGTGCTGAATAGCGAACATTTTTCCCGTACGTCCGAAGCCGCTCTGGATTTCGTCTATGATCAGCAGCGCGCCATTCTCATCACAAATCTTTCGAACAGCCTGGATGTAGTCCGTATCCGTCAAGTAGACCCCGCCCTCGCCTTGGACAACTTCCAGAATGACCGCAGCGGTTTCGTCCGTCACAGCGCTTTCCAGTGCTTCGATCTTGTTATAAGGCACGTGGCTGAATCCTGGCACCAACGGCTCAAATCCTTCCCGGTATTTCTTATTGAATGTCGCTGATAGCGAGCCAAACGTCCGACCATGGAAGGCGCGCATGGCCGCAATGATATTCGCCCGCCCGGTCGAGAGTCGCGCGAATTTGAGCGCTGCTTCCACGGCCTCGGTACCCGAGTTGCAGAAAAAGACCCGCTCCAAACCCGGCACCAGCGAGGCCATCTTTTGCATCAGCGCCGCCCGTTTGTCATTGGGATAGGACTCGAACAGCGTGATCAGCGTGGAGGCCTGCCCGGCAATCGCCGCGGCAACCTTCGGGTGGGCATGGCCAAGGTTTGCCACGCCATGTCCGGAAGTGCAATCGAGATATTCGTTGCCATCCGCAT